>NZ_RAWP01000210.1:0-6050 GCF_003668935.1 Corallococcus sp. AB032C
CGGCGCCGCCAGCACCGCGCCCGCGCGATGGAGCGCCACGATGAAGCCCGCCTGCGCCGCGCTGAAGCCGCGCTCGCGGGGGGCCTGTGGCTGGGGTCGGGGGCCATGCTGCTCATCGGCCACTCGGAGACGCCGGGGCGCATCGCGGTGGCGGCCTTCCTCCTGGGCATCCTGGGGGACCTGTACCGGCCAGCGGTGTCCGCGGCGGTGGCGGACCTGGTGCCGCCCCAGGACCGGGCGCGCGCGTACGGGTTGCTCTACTGGGTCATCAACCTGGGCTTCGCCATCGCGCTGCCGCTGGCGGGCCTGCTCGCGGGGCTGGGCTACCGGCTGCTCTTCATCGCGGACGCGGTGACCACGTTCCTCTACGGCTGCTGCGTCTGGGCGTTCGTGCCGGAGACGCGGCCCCCGGAGGCTCGAGCGGCGCACGCGGAGCACTCCCCGCTGGGGGCGGTGCTGACGCCCTTCCGTGACAGCGTGTACCTGGCCTTCTGCCTGCCGGTGTTCGCGCTGGCCCTGCTCTTCCACCAGAGCTTCATGAGCCTGCCGGTGACGCTGACCCAGCAGGGCCTGACGCCCGCCCAGTACGGGCTGGTGATGTCCGTCAACGGCGTGCTCATCGTCGCGCTCCAGCCGTTCGTCGTGCGAGGCGTGGGCCGGGTGCGCCGCTCCACCGCGCTGGCGGTGGCGGGCGTGCTCACCGCCGTGGGCTTCGGGCTGCACGCGCTGCCGGCCACCGTGCCGCTCGCGATGGCGGCCGTGGCGGTGTGGACGCTGGGAGAGATTGTCCACTCGCCGGTGGCGCCGTCGGTGGTGGCGGACCTGGCGCCGGCGGAGCTGCGCGGCAGCTACCAGGGCGCGTACCACATGATGTGGGGCCTGGCGTCCAGCGTCGCCCCCGCGCTGGGCGGAGCGATGCTGGGCCACGTGGGAGCCACCGCGCTGTGGGCGGGCTGCTTCTGCGTGGGCCTGGCCGCGGCCGCGTGGCACCTGACCATCGCGGGCGCGCGCAGGCGCCGGGTGGAGACGCTGCGGCTGGAGCGCCCGGAGATGAGCGCCAGCCTGGACTGACGGCTACTGCCCGACGCCCAGGAGGGCCTCCGGCCGGGTGAGGCCGCGCGCGCGGGCGACGGGCTGGAGGATGTCCTGCGGGGGCGCGTCCGCGGTGAGCAGCAGCGCGCGCACGGCGGTCTCCACCACGTCCTCCGCGCCGGGGCGCACCATGCCGCGCCGGGCGTCCTCCACGCGCTTGCCGCGGTACAGGTCGAAGCGCTCCTTCACGTGCTTCGCCACGTCCGCCACGGCCTTGTCGCCCGCGTCCACGCGCAGCTCCAGCTCGTTGCGCAGCTGCACGGGGTCCGCGAGCACGCCGTAGCGGTCATAGCCCTTGTGCGCCAGGTCCTCGTGCAGCACCGCGTAGTCCTGCGTGTTGGGGGCGGGCACCTGCTGGGGCGTCAAGAGGTCGCGCATCACAGACGTCACGGTGGCCGTCACGGTGAGCCGGTGCAGCTGCACGTCGTAGACGAAGTCCGAGTACATGGGCTCCTCCACGGTGATGGGCTCGCGGAAGACGGAGTCGCGGTTGCGCTGCACCTCGGTGCGCTGGGTCTCCGCCTTGTCCAGCGACACCTGCACCGCCACCTCCAGCACGCGCGCCGCCTTGGACTTCATCGACATCAGGCCCTCATCCTGGGTGCACTGCCCCGAGCACCGCTCCGGGTCGCACTCGCCAGGCACCTTGCCCGGGCTCTTCGCGTCGCGGGCCTCCTCGCCGCACTCCTGGATGGCCGCGCGGCACTCGCGCTTCTCCCGCTCACGGCAGCGTTCGGCGACGTCGCGCAGCGTGCCCAGCTCCAACTGGGCCTTGAGGTACTCGCGCAGCACGGCGGCCTGCTTGCGCTCCACGCCTTCCAGGGTGCGCTCCGCCTCCAACAGCTTCTTCTCGTAGTCGCCGCGCTTGGGGTTGGGCACGGAGCGGTTGCCCGCGAGGTAGCGCTGGCTGCGCTGCGAATCCTCCACCGCCTTGAGCGGCAGCACGCGCTCCAGGGACAGGTCCAGCTTCACGCCCACGCGGCCCGGGGGCGCCTCCGTGACGACCTTCAGGGGCAGCTTCGTGGGGAGCGCCGAGGCCAGCCGTCCCGCGCTCAGCCGCTGGGCGACGTCGGGGGCCTGGGCGTTGTCCTCCACGGGCGTGGCGACCACCAGGAAGGCCACCTCGTCGCGCAGCCGCTGCCGCACGGACTCCGCGCGCTCGCGAGCGGCGGTGGCACCCACGCGCTCCTGGTCCGCGCGCACGTAGGCCACGAGCGCGTTGCCCAGCTTGCCGGCTTTCTCCAGCGTCTCCGCGCTGGAGAAGAAGCGCTTGGCCCACGCCACCTGCACGGCGTCCACGCCCTTGCGAGCGTTCACGTGGTCCGGCGCCACGGCCAGCACCGCGTCCAGCTCCGTTCGAGCGTCCTGGAGCTTCTCCTCCTTGAGCAGCCCCAGGGCCACCTGGACGCGCGCATCCAGCGTCTGGGCGAGCAGCGCGCGGGCCCCTTCATGGTCGGGGTTCAGCTCCAGCACGCGCACCAGCAGCTTGGTGGCGGACGGCAGGTCCCCGGAGGAATGGGCGGCGCCGGCCTCCTGGTACACCTCTTCGCCCCACTCCCTGCGCACCGCGCGCAGCTTCACGGTGATTTCAGAGGCCTCCGGATCCGCGGCCAGGGCGCGCAGGTAGGCGGCTTCGGCTTCCGCCCAGTGGCGCTCCTTCACGGCGCCGTCGCCCTCGCGCACCGCGCGGGAGAAGGCGGAACAGCCGCTGAGCAGCACGAGCGACAGCAGGGCCAGGGCGCTCAGCCAGCGGGAGGAATCGCGGGGGGGTCGGGCGGCGGGGGAGCTCACGCGCCGCATTCTCGCGGGAAAGCGCTCCGGGCGTGAAGATTCCGACGGCCTGCCCGGCTGGTTGCTCCGCGTGAAGGCAGACATCCTGGCGGGACGGGCCAAGGACGCCCGACGTCATTAGGCTGTTGTGCCTTTTGAATGTGTCACACCCACACGGTCTTCTGCTGGCAGCGATGAGGCGGGGTGCAAGCGTTCAGTGTCCGGGCGACGGACTGCCGGGAATGACGCGACGCACCAGTCAGTAGAGGGAATCAGCACCCACGAGGGGGGCTAGAGGAATCCAATGCCTTGTCCACAGCCGCGTCCCACCAAGTTCCACCTCCCGCTGCGGGCCGATACCTTCTCCATTGAGGACCACCGCAACGTCCACTGCCGTTTCTACGGCGGCTGCATCGACGTGGCGGTCCGTCAGGACTGGGAGAGCTTCACCTGCGCCAAGTGCCCCATGTTCCAGCAGGACAAGGCACCAGGCGCCAGCTCGTTTGCCTTCACGCAGCCCGCGAACTTCGGGCAGCCGTAGGTGTCTTTGTTTCAATCCCTGTGATTGAGCCGGCCGGGCGTCCTGGACGCCCGGTCCCTGCGTTCCGGGAGGACCGGGCCCACCTTGTCAGGCGGCGAGGGGGCAGCGGATGCAGGAGCATCGCGTCACATCCTGGTTGGAGTTGCAGGACCTGGTGTTCGCGGGCTCATGGAACGAGCCGCTGGGCCGGTTCCGCACGAGCTTCGTGTTCCGGGGCGTTCCGGACGCGACGTTGGATTTGACGGCGACGCTCAACCGCCAGGGAGCGTTCGTGCGGTTGGAGCGGGACCTGCTGCGGGCCTTCCGCAAGTACGCGCGAGGCGTGCCGGGCACGGAGCGGCTGACGTCCATCTGGGACTGGCTGGCGCTGGCGCAGCATCACGGGATGCCAACGCGGCTGTTGGACTGGACGTTCAGTCCCTATGTGGCACTGCACTTCATGACGGAGCGCATGGACCTGCTGGAGCAGGACGGCGCCGTGTGGTGTGTGGACTATCACCAGACGAACCAGCAGTTGCCCCGGCCGCTGCGTGAGCAGTTGCGGTTGGAGGGGGCGGACGTGTTCACGGCGGAGATGCTGGCGACGGTGGCGGGGGACCTGTCGACGTTCGACGGGTTGGGAGAGCATCCGTTCGTGTTGTTCTTCGAGCCGCCGTCACTGGATGCGCGCATCGTGAATCAGTTCGCGCTGTTCTCGGTGATGAACGGGCCGGGGCTGAGCCTGAACGAATTCCTGGAGCACCAGCACCAGGGCGTGCGCAGGCTGGTGGTGCCAGCGCGGCTCAAGTGGGAGATCCGGGACAAGCTCGACCAGGCGAACATCACCGAGCGGGTCCTCTTCCCCGGCCTGGACGGCCTCAGCCGCTGGTTGCGCCGCTACTACGCTCCGCGTCCCCGGTAGGAGCAGGAACCTGTGGCTCTGGCGCGGGCGGTGGGGCTGGAGGTGAGGGAGGCTGCGCGTCTGGCGCCGGTGGTGGAACCGCGAAGGAAGCATCTCCCGCCGGAGGAGGAGCCTTCGCGAGCACCTCTCCCTGGGGAGTGACCGCATAGGCATCCCATGCATCGAGCACCCGGATGCGCGGCCCACCACACCGTCTGAAGTCCTGGTGTACCGCGACGAAGTAGAGGCCCTGGGTGGGCCCGGTGAAGACGGCGACCGACAGGCCCTGCTCCGGGCTGGAACAGCCCTGGAACAACGTGGGGTCGGGGTTCGTGCGGATGAACTCCCGCACCGCTCCGGCCGCGGCCACCGCGGCCCCGGCTTCCATGGGTTGTCCCACGAGCGTGGCGGACGTCTCATCGGGCCATTCGATGGGCGTCGTCCACGCCTTCGGCTTCGCGGCACATCCCGCGAGCACCGCGATGCATCCTGCCGTCACAACCCTGCCCCTCATCGATGCTCCCTATTCACGCAGCAGCCGCAACGGCCCATTCGTGCACTGGGGCACCGCCCCCAGGTGGCTCTGTGTCGGCGCGCAGGTGCCCAGGAGGATCCACCTTCGCCGCCGTTCACTCCATTGCTCGACCTCGCCTGTGGGAAAATAGCGCAGGTAGACCCGGGAGCCGTCCATGCGCTCCGCGACCAGGGCAGAGGTCATCTCGATCGCCAGACTCTTGAAGAGGGCCGGGGCGGGGTTGCCGGGGACGAGGCGCACCACTGCCATGGCCGTCAGCGGATCAATCGCATCCGTCGGCCAGGCCATGAGGTCCACCGAAGAAGGAGGGCTGCCACACGGATGGTTGTGGATGAACCCGACCACCCAGACCTGTGAGGCCGGGTGGTCAGCATCCTGGACTTGCTGAGGCGCGGAGCAACGACTGTGGCTTCCGCGAACCGGTTCGGACACGCGCCAGGACAGGGACTCTCGCCCGCCTGCGACGTAGACGGTCGCGCAGTACTCCGTGGACAACCCCTGGATGGGACGCAGCGTCGCGGGGTCGCACGCTCGGGCACCTGGACGCTTGAGGAAGGCGTCCGCCACATCTCGTATCAGGCCGATGGGGATGGAGTTGTCCCCCGCGGGCATCTCGACCGCAGGCACTTCCGCCCAGGGGCCGCGACCGGTCTTCGCGTCCGCGAACGTGGTGGGAGCAGGCGCCGAGGCCGCACACCCCACCAGCAACCCCAGCAATGACAGCAGCGCGAATCGCACGGTGCATCCTCGCACCCACGCGAGGAAAGTACCTCACGCTTTCACGCGTGCACAGGCTCCCCACCCATGGGCCCGGACATGTCCCGGTCGCGCCGTGACGCGCGCTCCGCGTCTTCCTTCGCCCACCGCGCGTCATCCTCGCGCGCGTTCTTGTGCGCGAGCACACCCCCCACGATGACCCCACCTATCACCAGCATCATCACCAGGATTCCCACCAGCACCGCGCCGACAATGAGCATCTGAACCACCTCCACCGCCAACGGTGCGTCGCGCCCGCCCCTCCCGCAGGCCTGAGCCGACACGCCCTGCGGGACCTTGTCTCCCTGTCCGTCCTCACCCGTGTCTGCGACCCCGGGGTCCCCCGCCTGGCAATGGACAGACGTGGGACGCATCTTCGCCAAAGAGCCGTTGGGACACCCCACATGGAGGTGCGCCAATGCCAGACACCACCGGCATCGAACGCCCCAGCCCCCCACCCCCGTCCCCTATACCCA
>NZ_RAWP01000211.1:0-5609 GCF_003668935.1 Corallococcus sp. AB032C
CCAGGGGCTTTCAAAAAGAATCCGGCAGCGACCTACTCTCCCACGCGGTTTCCCGCGGAGTACCATCGGCTCTGGAGGGCTTAACTTCCGTGTTCGGGATGGGAACGGGTGTGACCCCTCCGACATTGCCACCGGAAAAGCGAATGACGGTGCATACGAAGGGTAAGTTGCAAGCTTCTGCTTGAGTGAAGCCTCTTGCGACAGAAGTCGAAGAAGCAATTGAAACAGCTGCCTTCCGGGCGGACGCGCTAGTGGCGTCCTGGCCTCGGCCTTGGCCCCGAGTCCCTTACTCCCCTGTAGGGGGCATGCAAGAGAATGGGGGAAGTAAGCCTCTCGACTTATTAGTACTGGTTAGCTTAACGCGTTACCGCGCTTACACACCCAGCCTATCAACGTGGTAGTCTTCCACGAGTCTTCAGGGGCTTGCGCCCGGGATACCTGGTCTTGAGGTCGGTTTCCCGCTTAGATGCTTTCAGCGGTTATCCAATCGGCACATGGCTACCCAGCGATGCCTCTGGCGAGACAACTGGTACACCAGCGGTGCCTCCAACCCGGTCCTCTCGTACTAAGGTCAGAGCCTCTCAAGTATCCTACGCCCACAGCAGATAGGGACCAAACTGTCTCACGACGTTTTGAACCCAGCTCGCGTACCGCTTTAATTGGCGAACAGCCAAACCCTTGGGACCTGCTCCAGCCCCAGGATGCGATGAGCCGACATCGAGGTGCCAAACCTCCCCGTCGATGTGAACTCTTGGGGGAGATAAGCCTGTTATCCCCGGAGTACCTTTTATCCGTTGAGCGATGGCCCTTCCATTCAGGACCACCGGATCACTATGACCTGCTTTCGCACCTGCTCGACCTGTCGGTCTCGCAGTCAAGCTCCCTTATGCCATTGCACTCGACGCCCGGTTTCCAATCGGGCTGAGGGAACCATCGCGCGCCTCCGTTACTTTTTGGGAGGCGACCGCCCCAGTCAAACTACCCACCAGACAGTGTCCCAGTCCCGGCTTACGAGACATGGTTAGACACCAGAAATCAGCAGGGTGGTATTTCACCGTTGCCTCCACCGAACCTAGCGGCCCGGCTTCAAAGGCTCCCACCTATCCTACACAGCCAATCCCTAGTGTCACTGTCAAGTTGTAGTAAAGGTTCACGGGGTCTTTCCGTCTTGCTGCGGGTAAACTGCATCGGCACAGCTATTTCAATTTCGCTGAGTCCCTCTCCGAGACAGTGCGGAAGTCGTTACTCCATTCGTGCAGGTCGGAACTTACCCGACAAGGAATTTCGCTACCTTAGGACCGTTATAGTTACGGCCGCCGTTTACTGGGGCTTCGGATCATCGCTTCGCCTTGCGGCTGACGAATCCCCTTAACCTTCCAGCACCGGGCAGGAGTCAGACCCTATACGTCGGCTTGTCGCCTTCGCAGAGTCCTGTGTTTTTGGTAAACAGTCGCTACCGCCATTTCTCTGCAACCTCTCTCGGCTTCGGCTGTACGCCTACACCTACCAGAGGCCCACCTTCTTCCGAAGTTACGGTGGAAATTTGCCTAGTTCCTTGGAGGAGAGTTCTCTCAAGCGCCTTAGGATTTTCTCCTCACCCACCTGTGTCGGTTTGCGGTACGGACACCCTGCAGACTCCCTGCGGGACTTTTCTTGGAAGCAGAGCATCAGCGACTTACCCCTTACGGGGCGCCATGGGGTCTCGGGGATGACTGCCGCGCCTTTATTCGTACGCGACACCCCTACGCCTTTAGACTGACACAACCACCGGTCAGCTCGCCTAGCTTTCTCCGTCCTCCCTCAGTTCAACGTCTGCAAGATGGCGCAGGAATATTAACCTGCTTGCCATCACCTACGCCTTTCGGCCTCGGCTTAGGACCCGGCTAACCCTGGGAAGATTAACTTGACCCAGGAAACCTTGGGTTTACGGCGAGGGGGTTTCTCACCCCCTTTATCGCTACTCATTTCGGCATCAGCACTCCCAGTCGCTCCAGCGGCCTTTTCAGTCCACCTTCGCTGCAACTGGGACGCTCCCCTACCGCCATACGCGCCTGACGCGCATGACCCGAAGCTTCGGCACTAGTCTTGAGCCCCGTTACATTTTCGGCGCGGCCTGTCTTGACCAGTGAGCTATTACGCTTTCTTTAAAGGATGGCTGCTTCTAAGCCAACCTCCTGGTTGTCAATGACCTGCCACATCCTTTCTAGTGTTCACTTAGACTAGATTTGGGGGCCTTAGCTGTCGGTCTGGGTTATTCCCCTCTTGCCAATGGACGTTATCACCCACTGACTGCGTCCCGGGATAACAATTGCCGGCATTCGGAGTTTGATACGGTTTGGTAATCTGGTGAGACCCCTAGCCGTTTCAGTGCTCTACCTCCGGCATTGAATTGCCCGAGCCGATACCTAAATATCTTTCGGGGAGAACCAGCTATCACGGAGTTTGATTGGCCTTTCACCCCTACACACAGCTCATCCCAGAAATTTTCAACTTTCATGAGTTCGGTCCTCCATGCGGTGTTACCCGCACTTCAACCTGGCCATGTGTAGATCACCCCGCTTCGGGTTATAATACACGCAACTTAGCG
Source organism: Corallococcus sp. AB032C (assembly GCF_003668935.1). Taxonomy (NCBI): domain Bacteria; kingdom Pseudomonadati; phylum Myxococcota; class Myxococcia; order Myxococcales; family Myxococcaceae; genus Corallococcus; species Corallococcus sp. AB032C. Next base: position 2,588 of record NZ_RAWP01000211.1, read on the forward strand.
CCCTATTCGGACTCGCTTTCGCTCCGGCTCCACCTATCGGCTTAGCCTCGCTACGTATATTAAGTCGCCGAATCATGATGCAAAAGGTACGCTCTCGCACTGGCTTGCGCCGTAGTGCTCGAACTGCTTGTAGACATGCGGTTTCAGGTTCTTTTGACTCCCCTCACCGGGGTTCTTTTCACCTTTCCCTCGCGGTACTTGTTCACTATCGGTCGCCAAGGAGTATTTAGGCTTACCGGATGGTCCCGGCAGATTCAGACAGGATTGCACGTGTCCCGTCTTACTTGGGTAACCCGCTCAGCTCTAGTTGGCTTTCGTGTACGCGACTATCACGCTCTTTGGTGCGTCTTTCCAGGACGCTTCCACTAGCCCTCCAGAGTCCTACCGCGGACCCGCTACCCCACCGCCATTTGCATGACGTTGGTTTGGCCTCTTCCCATTTCGCTCGCCACTACTTTGGGAATCACTCATTGTTTTCTCTTCCTCAGGGTACTGAGATGTTTCACTTCCCCTGGTTTGCTCTGCAAACCTATGAATTCAGTTTGCAGTAACGCAGCTATTCGCCGCGCTGGGTTTCCCCATTCGGACATCTCCGGATCAACGTTTGGTTGGCAACTCCCCGAAGCTTTTCGCAGCCACCCACGTCCTTCATCGCCTCTTGGCACCTAGGCATCCACCGCACGCCCTTAGTAGCTTACTTGCCCTAATCTCTTGTCTAATGCCCGCCTCCCGGCGGATTTTCGAAACTCGGAGACCAAGGCCCAGACCTCTGCTCTTCGCTAGCAGGCCCGGAAGACATTCTTTATTGCTGTTCTCATTGCTTCTTCTTCTTGTGTGGGAGACTTCGCTTTTGCCCCACCCGGCTGCCTCGCGGCGCCTGGTGAGACTCATTTCGAAGTCGGCACTTCTGTTGAGAACTTCACTCAGCAGAAATTGCAACTTACCCTTCGTATGCACTTGTCAAAGAACGTCCCTGCGACTTCCAGGAAACTTGTGGAGCTGATCGGGTTCGAACCGACGACATCCAGCTTGCAAAGCTGGCGCTCTCCCAGCTGAGCTACAGCCCCGACTCTCGCGTCAGCACCATTCACTCTTTTTGCTTCCCTCCAGTGAGGGAGAAGAGTGGTGGGCCTAGGTGGACTTGAACCACCGACCTCGCGCTTATCAGGCGCGCGCTCTAGCCAGCTGAGCTATAGGCCCAGAGGGGCTAAAGCGTCGGCGAACCCTACAGCGTCCTTCATTCTCAAAGAGCTGAGCCAGTTTCGCTCAGTCCTTCAAAACCAAACAGCAAGCCCGAAGTTCATAATGGATTGTTTACCGGAAACATTGACCTAGAGATGACCTGACAGCCCGAAGGCTGCTGGTGTTGCCTACTCGCCCGAAGGCTGAGTCCAACACCCGGTCTCCTTAGAAAGGAGGTGATCCAGCCGCAGGTTCCCCTACGGCTACCTTGTTACGACTTCACCCCAGTTACCGAGCACTCCTTGGGCATCTCTTGGTGAGATGACTTCTGGAGCAATCGACTCCCATGGTGTGACGGGCGGTGTGTACAAGGCCCGGGAACGTATTCACCGCAGCGTGCTGATCTGCGATTACTAGCGATTCCGCCTTCATGGAGTCGAGTTGCAGACTCCAATCTGAACTGAGACCGGTTTTCTGCGATTAGCTCCCCCTCGCGGGTTTGCAGCGCTCTGTACCGGCCATTGTAGCACGTGTGTAGCCCTGGTCATAAAGGCCATGAGGACTTGACGTCATCCCCACCTTCCTCCGGTTTAACACCGGCAGTCCCTCTAGAGATCCACTTGCGTGGCAACTAAAGGCGAGGGTTGCGCTCGTTGCGGGACTTAACCCAACATCTCACGACACGAGCTGACGACAGCCATGCAGCACCTGTCTCTCGGTTCCCTTGCGGGCACTCCCTCATCTCTGAAGGATTCCGAGGATGTCAAGACCAGGTAAGGTTCTGCGCGTTGCGTCGAATTAAACCACATGCTCCACCGCTTGTGCGGGCCCCCGTCAATTCCTTTGAGTTTTAGTCTTGCGACCGTACTTCCCAGGCGGAGAACTTAATGCGTTAGCTACGGCACCGCGGGGGTCAACTCCCACGACACCTAGTTCTCATCGTTTACGGCGTGGACTACCAGGGTATCTAATCCTGTTTGCTACCCACGCTTTCGCGTCTCAGCGTCAGTTACCGTCCAGGTGGCCGCCTTCGCCACCGGTGTTCCTCCCCATATCTACGAATTTCACCTCTACTTGGGGAATTCCGCCACCCTCTCCGGCACTCAAGCTCTGCAGTTTCGGGCGCACTTCCTCAGTTGAGCTGAGGGCTTTCACACCCGACTTGCAAAGCCGCCTACACGCGCTTTACGCCCAATAATTCCGAACAACGCTTGCACCCTCTGTATTACCGCGGCTGCTGGCACAGAGTTAGCCGGTGCTTCTTCTCCCGGTACCGTCAAGGCAAAGCGTATTAGGCTTTACGGTTTCGTCCCGGTCGAAAGTGCTTTACAATCCAAAGACCTTCATCACACACGCGGCGTTGCTGCGTCAGGCTTTCGCCCATTGCGCAAAATTCCCCACTGCTGCCTCCCGTAGGAGTCTGGACCGTGTCTCAGTTCCAGTGTGGCTGATCGTCCTCTCAGACCAGCTACCCGTCGTTGCCTTGGTGGGCCATTACCCCGCCAACTAGCTGATGGGCCGCGGACTCATCTGGTTGTGATAGCTTGTATACAGAGGCCACCTTTTCCCTCAGTCTCCGAAGAAACCGTGGGCTTATCCGGTATTAGCCAATCTTTCGACTGGTTATCCCAGGCATCCAGGCAGATTATCCACGTGTTACGCACCCGTGCGCCGCTCTACTAAGGGTTGCCCCTATTCGCGCTCGACTTGCATGTGTTAGGCACGCCGCCAGCGTTCGTTCTGAGCCAGGATCAAACTCTCCAATTGTATTCTTGGTTTGCTTGAACCGGCGTTCCCCGAGACCCGGCTAAGGAGTCTCGGCTCGCTGATTCGTCGGCAC
>NZ_RAWP01000212.1:0-5575 GCF_003668935.1 Corallococcus sp. AB032C
CCCCCGAGGCCGCCGCCGCGGCCCCCGCGAAGCCCAGCGTCTGGGACGTCAGCGTGGGCCTGAGCCTCATCTCCCTCACCGGCAACGCGTCCACGCTGACGGTGAGCGGCCTGGCCAGCGCGCTGCGCAAGACGGAGCACTGGATCTACTCCGTGAAGGCCTACGGCGCGTACGGCCGCAGCCGCGCGCCCCAGGTGGAAGGGGTGGTGGAGTCCCCGTCCCAGGTGGTGGCCCTCAACGCCGGCGTCGAGCTGCGTGGGGACCGCCGCTTCACGCAGGAGATCAGCGGCTACCTGCTGACCGGCGTCGACACGGACCACATCAAGAGCGTGGAGGCGCGGCCCTACGGTGAAGCCGGTGCCAGCATCTTCTGGTTCGACACCAAGAGGGATGAGAAGGCCAGCGTGCGCGAAACCGTCCTGCGCACCGACTTCGCCTTCCGCTACGCACGCGAGATGCGCTTCCAGTACTACCCGGATCGCGTGGACCTGCCGGATGTGGACCTGGGCGGTCCGCGCTTCGGCGCCCTGTTCCGCTACGGCGTCTCCAAGGACATCACCTTCCAGGAAGAGGCGGAGATCCTGGTCAGCGTCATCTCCGACGCGCGCATCCTCTTCAGCAGCCAGACGCAGGTGATGGCGAACCTCACCGACGCGCTGGCCCTGGGCGTGGGCTTCCTCGTGAAGTCCGACAGCGCTCCGCCCCCGGGCAAGGTGCCCACCGACACGGCGCTCTCCTTCAACCTGACCGTCGCCCTGTAGTCCCCCCTGCGGGCACCCAAGCCCGCCAAAAGCGACGCGGCGCCAGGGAAGAATCCCGGGCGCCGCGTTCGTGCTTCAGGGGACTGCGGAAAGCGACGAACTACTCGTGCGTTTCGTGTCCCTGCTTCTGGATCTGCTGGTGGCCACCCGTGCGGCCTTCCGTCGGGTTCGCTCCGATGTCCACCGCCTGCAGGTCGCTGTACTGCGACCCCGGAGGGTTGGCCAGACGGAAGCGGGTGCCCAGGTCCATCAGCGAGAAGCCGATGAGCAGCACCACGAACAGGATGGACACGCCGAACACCAGGCGGTTGGCGCCCTGGTGCTCCGACAAGTGCATGAAGTACAGCGCCACCAGCGTGCCCTTCACGCTGGCGATGACGAGCGCGAGCACCAGACCGAAGTCAGGCAGGTGCATGCGGCCGGTGAACACCGTGACGAGCGTGAGCACCAGCAGGGCAATCCAGATGACCACGTAGCGCCCGGCGCCGTGGTGCGCCTGCATGTTGTGCTCTTCCTGATGCGATTCGTTGGCGATGGCCATGTCGTAACCCTCAGACCAGGTACAGCATCGGGAAGAGGAAGATCCACACCAGGTCGACGAGGTGCCAGTACATGGAGCCCAGCTCGACCTGCGTGTAGTTGTTCGCGTTGAAGTCCCCGACGCGGTACGCGCGCACCGTGGCGAACGCCAGCACCGTCATGCCGATGACGACGTGCAGCGCGTGCAGGGCGGTGGAGGCGAAGTACACCGTGAAGTACAGCGGCGCGCCCGGCAGCTGGATGCCTTCGTAGAAGTAGTAGCGGCCCGGCAGCGTCCCGATGTGGAACTTGTGCTTGTACTCGAAGAACTTGATGACGAGGAAGCCCACCGCCATCAGGAGGGTGAGCACGTTCATGTGCCCCACCATCTTGTTGTTCCCCTCCTTGGCGTAGTGCACCGCCATGGCGGCGGTGAACGAGGAGGTGATGAGCACCACCGTGTTGATGGTGCCCATCGTCAGGTCCAGGCTGCGGCTGGACGCCGCCCACGCTTCCGGGAACAGGAAGCGGTAGGCCGCGTAGCACGCGAACAGACCGGCGAAGAGCAGGATTTCCGTGGCGAGGAACAGCCACATGCCCAGCCGCGCCGCGTGCTTCTGCACCTCCAGCGACGCGAAGTGAGCGGCCAGCTTGGGTCCGGGCACCGAGCCCGGCGTCACGTGAGCGCTAGACATCCGACACCTCGCCCTGGGCCTTCTTCGGATCCACGTAGAAGTGCGGCTCCTCGGGATACGTCGGCTGGGGCCCGATGAAGTTGTGCGTGGGCGGCGGAGAGCGGGTCAGCCACTCGTAGCCCTTGCTGTGCCACGGGTTGTCCACGCGCTCGCCGTAGATGAGCGCGTAGGTCAGGTAGATGGCGATGATGATGAAGCCGAACGCGAGCAGCGACGCACCGGCCGTGGACGCCACGTTCAGCGCCTGGAAGCGCTCCGGGTACTCGTAGTAGCGGCGCGGCATGCCCGCGTTGCCCACGAGGAACTGGGGGATGAACGTCGCGTTGAAGCCCAGGATGATGAGCGCCGCGGAAACCAGGCCCCACCCCTCGTGGTACATCTTCCCGAACATCTTCGGGAACCAGTAGTGGAGCGCGGCCAGGAAGGCCATGATCGTCGCGCCCACCATGATGAAGTGGAAGTGCGCCACGACGAAGTAGGTGTCGTGCCACGCCACGTCCAGCGACACCGTCGCCACCGCGATGCCCGTCATGCCGCCGAACACGGTGAAGAACAGGAAGCCGCAGAAGTAGGCGAACGGGGTGCTGAACTCCACCGCGCCCTTGTAGACGGTGCCCACCCAGTTGAAGACCTTGATGGCCGTGAACACGCCCACCAGCATCGACAGCACGCCGAACACGCCGGCGTTGAAGGTCGACTGGCCGGACACGAACATGTGGTGGCCCCAAGCGAAGAAGCCCACGAACGCGATGCCCACGCTGGAGTACGCCACCGCGCGGTAGCCGAAGATGTTCTTGCGGCTGAACGTGGAGACGACCTCGCTCATCACGCCGAACGCCGGCAGCACCATGATGTACACGGCCGGGTGGCTGTAGAACCAGAACAGGTGCTGGAAGAGCACCGGGTCACCGCCGCGGGCCACGTCGAACATGCCCAGGCTGAACAGGTTCTCCGCCGTCACCAGCAGGAGCAGCAGGCCAATCACCGGCGTCGCCAGCACCTGGATGCAGCTGGTGGCGTAGAGCGCCCACACCATCAGCGGCATCTTGAACCAGGTGATGCCCGGCGCGCGCATGGTGTGCGTGGTGACGATGAAGTTCATGCCCGTGAGGATGGAGCTGAACCCGATGATGAACGCGCCGAACAGCACCGGCGCCACCGTGGTCGTCGTGTGCGCGCTGTACGGCGTGTAGAACGTCCAGCCGGTGTCCAGGCCGCCGTTGAGCATGCCCCAGAGCGCGAAGCCCGCGCCCGCCAGGTACACGTAGAGCGACAGCAGGTTCAGCCGCGGGAACGCCACGTCCTTGGCGCCCAGCATCAGAGGCAGCAGGAAGTTGCCGAAGATGGCCGGGATGGCGGGGATCATGAACAGGAAGATCATGACCACGCCATGCAGCGTGAAGACGCGGTTGTACGTCATCGCGTCCATGATGGTCGGACCGGGCGTGAGCAGCTCGATCCGGATGAGCAGCGCGAAGATGCCGCCCACCAGGAAGAAGAGCAGGATCCACGCCATGTACATGATGCCGATGCGCTTGTGGTCCACCGTCAGCAGCCACGACTTCACCGTGGTGCCGTCCGTCAGGTAGCTCGGGTGGTGGCCGTGGTCGTCGTGCGCCTCATGGCCGGGGACGGCCCCCGGCGCGGCGATGCTACTGGATGGGGTCATAGGCGGGGCCCTCGGAAGCGGTCTCACGCACGTTCGCGGTGCGCAGCGTCTTGATGTACTCGACGATGGCGGCCGACTCGGGGCCCTGCAGCTTGCCCTGGTAGGTCGGCATCACGTTCTGGTAGCCGGCGACGATGTGCGCGCCCGGGTCCATCATCGACTGGGTGATGTAGGCTTCGTCCACGCGGATGCTCTGGCCATCGTCGAGCTTCTCTTCACGCTCGTACATGCCCAGGAAGGTGGGGCCGATGTGCTTGGAGCCGTCCACCGAGTGGCACTTGAGGCAGCCCTGCGTGCCCACCAGCTTCTGGCCCTGCTCGGCCATGCGGGCGACAGGGGGCACCAGCGAGGTGTCCGCCAGCGCGTCCTGCCGGTCCTGCAGGCGGCCACGCTGCTGCTCCTTCAGCCAGTTCTCGTAGTCCTCCGGCGCGAGCACGACGACCTCCGCCAGCATCTTCGAGTGCGACAAGCCGCAGTACTCGGTGCAGAGCACCTGGTACGTGCCGGGCTTCGTCGCCTCGAACCAGGCCTGCGTGTAGCGGCCCGGCAGCGCGTCCATCTTGATGCGGAAGGACGGGACGTAGAAGGAGTGGATGACGTCGCGGGACGTGATGAGCAGGCGCACCGGGCGGTGAGCCGGCACGTGCAGCACGTTCACGCCGTTGGGGCCCTCCGGATAGGAGAACTTCCACATCCACTGCTTGCCCATGACGTAGACATCCATCGAGTCCTTGGGCGGAGTGGTGAACCAGGTGAAGTCCCGGAACCCGATGGCGAACCACGCCAGGAAGAACACCAGCGGAACGGAGACGAAGAGGAACTCCGTCTTCAGGTCCGGCACCACGTATTCCGTGTGCTGGTGGGCCTCCCGCCGACGGTAGCGGAAGAACATGAAGAGCGCCGCGAGGCCGACGCCCGCGGACATCACCATCGTCGTGCCGACGACGAAGTAGTGCAGGAAGTCGACCCGTTCCGCGAACGTGGACGCGCGCTCCGGGAGGAACAGGAATTGGTTGGCCAGGTCGCTCATGTAGTCGCGCCTTTCTTCAGCTCGCGCCTCCAGAAATAGATCAGCATCGTGGCCAGGGCGCCAAAGACAGCCAGGGAGCCCAGGCGGATGAACCCGAAGATGTAGAAACCGTACCGCCGCGTGGCGGTGTCATACTTGAAACAGGACATGACGATGCGATCGACGCTCGTCCCGACCCGACCGCCCGCTGCTTCCAGCAGCGAAAGCTTCACGTCCTTGCGGTCGAACGACGTGCCGTAGAGGTAGCGGGAGATGCTCCCCTCCGGGGTGAGCACGGTGACCACCGCGGGGTGGGCGTACTGCTTCGTGCTCGGTTCATACGTGTATTTGAAGCCCACGGCATCGGCGAGCTTGTGGATGTTCTCGTCGGTGCCGGTGAGGAAGTGCCACGGAGCCGTCTCCGGCTTGCCCATGGACTGGAGGTACTTGCGCCGCCGCTCGGTGCTCTGCGCCGGGGTGTCCTTGGGGTCGATGCTGACGGTGACGGCCTCGTAGTCCTTGCCCAGCTCCAGGCCCAGCTCGCGCATCACGCGGACCTGCTCGTTGATGACGAGGTTACAGAGCATGGGGCACTCGTAATAGACGAGCGTGAGCAGGGTGGGGCGCGTCTTCGACAGCAGCGTGCCCAGCCGCACCTCTTCCCCGGTGGAGTCCAGGAAGCGCGTCTCCAGGGGGAGCGGATCCCCCAGGTGCTCCTCCACGTCCACGCCCGTCACCGGCGGGGGCAGGTCGGAGTCCGCCTCCACGATGGCGCGGGGCGTCTTGCCTCCACCCGGCAGGGCGAACGCGGGCGTGGCGCTGGTGAGCACCAGCGCGAGCGCCGCGAGGAGCCCGGCGGCGCGGGCGGAGGAGAGCGGAAGAAGAGACGGCATGGCGGGGGACGGCTCGGGGGCAGGAGGAG
>NZ_RAWP01000213.1:0-5391 GCF_003668935.1 Corallococcus sp. AB032C
GCGCCACCGGACTTCGCCAGCACCTTCGTGATGGCCGCCGTCAGCGACGTCTTGCCGTGGTCCACGTGCCCAATCGTTCCGATGTTCACGTGGGGCAGGCTGCGATCGAACTTTTCCTTGGACATGAACCACTCCTCACGACGCCACCGGTGCGACCCCGGCGGTATAGGACTTCGGGAGAACTTCCGAGGGGTGCTGCGTGTGCTTCAAAGCCGCTGGAACGTCAACAGAATTCGCCCGGCGGCTCCCCTGGCGGGCGGGACGTCAGTAGCTCGGGTTGAGCGCTGACTTCGGCGCCGGTGCGTAGTGCTTGAACTGCATGGTGTAGGTCGCCCTTCCCTGGCTCTTGCTGCGCAGGTCGGTCGAGTACCCGAACATGGCGGCCAGGGGCACCTCCGCCTGGATGGCCTGCACGCCGCCAGGCCGGGGCGTCATGCCCAGGATCTTCCCGCGCCGGCCGTTCAGGTCGCCGATGACGTCGCCCATGGCCGCCTCCGGGGTGACAACCTCCGTGGCCATGATGGGCTCCAGCAGGACGGGGTTCGCCGCGCGGACCGCGTCCTTGAAGGCCATGGAGCCGGCGATCTTGAAGGCCATTTCCGACGAGTCCACGTCGTGCATGGAGCCGTCGTAGGCCTCCACCTTCACGTCCACCATGGGGTAGCCGGCGACGGGGCCGTTCTGCATGGCCTCCTTCGCGCCGTCGCGCGCGGCGTCCACGAACTCCTTGGACACGGCGCCACCGGTGATGCTGCTGACGAACTCGAAGCCCTTGCCGGGCTCGTTCGGGGACACGCGCAGGTTGATGTGGCCGTATTGCCCCTTGCCACCCGCCTGGCGGATGTACTTGCCCTCCGCGGCCTTCGTCGCCGTCACCGTCTCGCGGTAGGCCACCTGCGGCTTGCCGATGTTCGCGTCCACCTTGAACTCGCGCAGGAGCCGGTCGACGATGATTTCGAGGTGCAGCTCGCCCATTCCAGCGATGAGCGTCTGGCCCGTCTCCTCGTTGGAGCGCACGCGGAAGGACGGGTCCTCCATGGCCAGCCGCTGCAGTGCCTGGATGATCTTGTCCTGGTCCGCGGTGGACTTCGGCTCGATGGCGATGTCGATGACAGGTTCCGGGAACTCCATCCGCTCCAGGATGACGGGCTGCTTGTCGTCACAGAGCGTGTCGCCCGTGGTCGCCAGCTTCAGGCCCACCACCGCGCAGATGTCGCCGGCGTAGCACTCCGTCAGCTCGTCCTTCTTGTCCGCGCGCATCTGCACGAGCCGGCTGACACGCTCGCGCTTGCCCTTCACGGAGTTCCACACCGCAGTGCCCGCCTCCAGCTTCCCTGAGTAGACGCGCAGGAACGTCAGCGTCTGCGAGGAGAAGGACGGATCATTCATGATCTTGAAAGCCAGCGCGCTGAAGGGCGCGTCGTCGCGCGTCTCGCGGATGACGTCCTCGCCCTTGGGCGTCTTGGCCTGCACCGGCGGGATGTCCAGCGGGCTGGGCAGGTAGTCCACCACCGCGTCCAGCAGCGGCTGCACGCCCTTGTGGCGGAACGCCGAGCCGCAGAACACGGGGAACAGCTTCAGCCCCACGCAGCCCTTGCGGATGGCGCCGCGCACCTCGTCCTCGGTGAGTTCGTCGCCGTTGAGGAACTTCTCCGTGAGCACGTCGTCCTGCTCCGCAGCGGCCTCCAGCAGCTCCCCGCGCGCGGCGGCGGCGGCCTCCTGGTACTCCGGCGGGATGTCCTGGAGCTCGAAGCGGCTGCCCTGCTCCGCGTCCTGGAACACCAGCGCCTTCATGCGCACCAGGTCGATGACGCCCTTGAGCTTGTCCTCGCTGCCCAGGGGCAGCTGCATGCGCACGGGACGCGCGCCCAGCTTCTCCTTGATGGTGCCGACGGACATCTCGAAGTCCGCGCCCACGCGGTCCATCTTGTTGATGAAGCAGATGCGCGGGACCTTGTAGCGATCCGCCTGGCGCCACACCGTCTCCGACTGCGGCTCGACACCATTCACCGCGTCGAACACGGCGATGGCGCCGTCGAGCACTCGCAGCGAGCGCTCCACCTCGATGGTGAAGTCCACGTGGCCCGGCGTGTCGATGATGTTCACGCGGTAGCGCTGGCCCGTCCGCTCCCAGAAGGCGCTGATGGCCGCGGAGGTGATGGTGATGCCGCGCTCGCGCTCCTGGACCATCCAGTCCGTGGTGGTGGTGCCTTCGTGCACCTCGCCCATCTTGTGGATGGCGCCTGTGTAGAACAGGATCCGCTCGGTGGTGGTCGTCTTGCCGGCATCGATGTGCGCCATGATGCCGATGTTGCGGTAGCGCTCGAGGGGGAACTCACGGGCCATGACTCGGTTCCTTCCGGACTTCTCTTAGGCTTCTGCCAGGGCAGATAAACGAAACCGCCCGGACGCTGGCAGCGCATCCGGGCGGCAACCGCGAAGCCCCTTTCGGGACCTACCAGCGGTAGTGAGCGAAGGCCTTGTTGGCTTCCGCCATCTTGTGCGTGTCTTCACGCTTCTTCACCGCGTTACCGCGGTTGTTGGCGGCGTCCAGGATCTCGCCGGCCAGCTTCTCCTGCATGGTCTTCTCACCACGCGCCTTGGCGTAGGAGATGATCCAGCGCATGCCCAGCGCGACGCGGCGGTCCTGACGGACCTCCACGGGGACCTGGTAGGTGGCGCCACCGACGCGGCGGCTCTTCACCTCGAGGACAGGCTTGACGTTGTCCAGGGCCTTCTTGAACGTCTTGAGGGGGTCTTCCTTCGCGCGCTCCTCCATGAGGGCGAAGGCGCCGTAGCACACGCCCTCCGCGATGGACTTCTTCCCCTTGCGCATCAGGTCGTTGACGAACTTGGTGACGAGCCGGTCCTGGAACTTCGGATCCGGGAGAATCTTCCGCTTGGCGACTACGCGACGACGAGGCATCTCTTCCCTTACGCCCCACTCTCCTCACTCGGAGGAAAGCCTTGTTCAGGGGCTTCAAGAACACTGCTTGGAACTTCCAGGGACACTCCCCAGGGTGTGGGGCCAGCGTCCAACACTGCTTCAGATACCGCGAAGGTGTTCCGCGCCAACGACGCGCGGGAGAACCGGACTAGCTCGGGCGCTTGGCGCCGTACTTGGAGCGGCTCTGCTTGCGACCGGCAACGCCCACGGAGTCCAGCGTGCCGCGGATGATGTGGTAGCGAACGCCCGGGAGGTCCTTCACGCGGCCACCGCGGATCATGACCACCGAGTGCTCCTGGAGGTTGTGACCCACGCCGGGGATGTAGGAAGTCACCTCGATGCCGTTGGTGAGACGCACGCGGGCCACCTTGCGGAGGGCCGAGTTCGGCTTCTTCGGGGTCGTGGTGTAGACGCGCGTGCAAACACCGCGCTTCTGGGGGCACTCCTTCAGGGCAGGGCTCTTGCCCTTGATGTTGAGCTTCTCGCGGCCCTTGCGGACGAGCTGGCTGATGGTCGGCACTGAAACCTCTTCTTCGTGGGAACCCCGCGTCCGGCTACACGAAAGCGGAGCATATCTACCTACAGGCTACACAAAAGGCCCGCGAGTATAGGGAGGGCCCCCGGGGTGTCAAGCATGGCCTGCCCCTGGGCCAGAACCGGCCAGAGGACCCGGGTGCATTCCCTCACACCCGAAAAACCTGGGACTGCGACGACGGCCGGACGCTCTACTCCCTTACGCCCCTAGAAGTCGAGGACCATCACGATCGCGTCCTCGCCCTCGTCCGCGTAGTAGTTCGGGCGGATGCCGACCGGCCGGAAGCCCAGCGAGCGGTAGAGGTTGAGGGCGGACTCGTTGCCCCGGCGCACCTCCAGGGTGGCCAGCGAGCAGCGCCGCGCCACGCCCCGGCGAAGCACCTCCTCCATCACGACGCGCGCGACGCCCCGGCGGCGGTGCACGGGAGCGGTGGCGACGTTGAGGACGTGGACCTCGTCGTGGACGATCCAGAAGATGGCCAGGCCCAGCAGGACGACTCCGCCTTCGGGCACCGGCTCCTCCACGAGGAGGATGGTGGACCAGTCGTGCTGGAGCTCGCGCCCGAGCAGCTCCGTGGACCAGGGGTTCTTGAAGGACGCCTTCTCCAGCGCCATCACCGCCGGCATGTCATCCACGGTCATCTGCCGGATCAGGAAGCCCTTTGCCTTGTCGGGCGTCCCGTCGTCCCGCAGCCGTCTCATCGCCGTGCCTCCCGCGCGAAGGGCGCCACCCGCCGTACCTGCGCCGACTTGCGTACTTCAGCCAGGGCCTGGGCCGCCAGCTCTCCGTAGCGCGCCCGCACCAACTCCTCGCGGATGGCCGTGCGCGCCGCCTGGTCGAACTCACCGGGGTACAGGTCCCGGTGGGCGTCATAGTGGTGACGGACCTCCGCCTCGCTCACCTGTGCCTTCAACCGGACGCGGCTGTCGAGGATTCGTTCCGCCCGCAAGCCCCGCGCCAGCACGGCCACCAGGGCGTCCCGGTTTACGCCATGCCGGTCCAGGAGGCGCTGGAGCGCCGCCTCCCCACCCAGCCGTGCCCGGACGGCCTCCAGCCGACCCTCCACCTCGGCCGGTTCGGCCGGGAAGGCCTGCAGGCGGTCCGCGCTCAGGACCTGGAGGCGCTGGTTGATGGACAGCTCCAGGGCTCCCCGGAGCGTCTGCTCGTCCAGAGGCAGGGCGGCGGCCTGCACGGCCCCTCGCTGGATCAGCGCCACCCGGGCCTCCATCTCCAGCTCGCTCTGGGTGAGGACCTGGCCCTCGATGACCGCCACGACGCGGTCCACCACCCTGCCCTCCTCCACGGCGGGAGCGGGCGACGGGGGGGCGGCGTGGGCGGTCACCCCAGACCCCAGGGTCGTCCCCAGGGCCGCGGGGAGCAGCCCGCACGCCAGCCACAGGGGGACCTTCCGGCGGGCGCGCGGTGCAGGCATGGCCTTCCTCATCTTGCGGCGACTGTAACCATCGCGGTGCTGTCCGGACATCCCGTGCTGGCGCTCACCGCACCGCTGGTTACGTTCTCCTTTGTCGGGTACTGCACCACCCTCAAAACCTATGGCTGACGACTACTACCAGATTCTGGGCGTGCCACGGACGGCCTCGGCGGACGACCTCAAGAAGGCCTTCCGGAAGCTGGCGCGCCAGCACCACCCCGACGTCAACCCTGGCGACAAGGGGGCGGAGGAGAAGTTCAAGCGCATCAACACCGCCTTCGAGGTGCTCGGAGACTCGAAGAAGCGCGCGCTCTACGACGAGTTCGGCGAGGACGCGGAGAAGATTGGCTTCGACGAGAAGAAGGCTGCGGCCTACCGCCAGTACCGCGCCGCCCAGGCGGCCGGGGGCAGCGGGGGCGGCGGCATCCCCTTCAGCACCGCTGTCTCTTATACACATCTGACGCTGCCGACGAATAG
>NZ_RAWP01000214.1:0-5294 GCF_003668935.1 Corallococcus sp. AB032C
CGCCCCCCCGGCCGCGAGGCAGTCGGCCGCCTCCCCGCTCCTGCCCCCCGGTCTCCTGGAACGTCTGCTGGCGGAAGCCATGGGCCGGGGCGCGGACTTCGCGGAGGTGTACGTGGAGCGAACGTCCACCACCGCCGTGGTGCTGGAGGAGCAGCGCATCCGCAGCGCGCAGGTGGGCCTGGTGCAGGGCGTGGGCGTGCGGGTCATCGCCGGGGCCAAGGTGGGCTATGCCTACTCCGACGACTGGGACGAGGCCGCGCTCGTCCGCGCCGCGCGCACCGCCGCGATGATTGCCCAGGGCGGCGGCTCCGAGCGCGCCTACCCCGTCAAGCGCGTGCCGGTGCCCAGCCACTACCGCGTGGCCCAGCCGCTGGAGGACGTGGCGGTGGCGCGCAAGACGGCGCTCCTCACCCGCGCGAACACGGCGGCCCGCGCCTTCGACTCGCGCATCCAGCAGGTGAACGCGTCCTACGTGGATCAGACCAAGCGCATCGCCGTGGCCAACACCACCGGCCGCTTCAGCGAGGACACGCAGGACCAGTCCCGCATGAGCGTGCACGTGGTGGCGCTGGGGAAGAACGGCGAGCGGCGCACCGGCATGTACGGCAGCGGCGGCCGGGTGTCCTTCAGCTACTGGGACGGCGTGACGCCGGAGTCCGTGGCGGAGGAGGCCGCGCGCCAGGCCATCGCCACGCTGGGCGCGGTGGACTGCGTGGCGGGGCCGCAGACGGTGGTGCTGGCGCCGGGCTGGAGCGGCATCCTCCTGCACGAAGCCGTGGGCCACGGCCTGGAGGCGGACTTCATCCGCAAGGGCACGTCGCTGTTCGCGGGCAAGCTGGGGGAGAAGGTGGCCTCGGAGCTGGTGACGGTCATCGACGACGGCACGGTGTCCAGCGCGCGCGGCTCCATCAACATCGACGACGAGGGCGTGCCCGGCGAGCGCAAGGTCCTCATCGAGAACGGCGTCCTCAAGGGCTACCTCTATGATCAGCTCAACGCGAAGCTGATGAACCAGCGCTCCACGGGCAGCGGCCGGCGGGAGTCGTTCAAGAGCCTGCCCCTGCCTCGCATGACGAACACCTTCCTGGCGCCCGGCGACCACGCGCCGGAGGACATCCTCAAGGAGGTGAAGCGCGGGCTGTACTGCGCCACCTTCGGCGGAGGACAGGTGGACATCAGCAACGGCAACTTCGTCTTCGAGGTCAGCGAGGCCTACCAGATTGAAGACGGCAAGCTGGGCCGCCCGGTGAAGAACGCCATCCTGATTGGCGTGGGGCCGGAGGCGCTGAAGAACATCAGCCGCGTGGGCTGCGACCCGATGCCGGACCCCGGCATGGGCGTCTGCGTGAAGGACGGGCAGATGATGCCCGTGGGGGTGGGCCTGCCCACCGTGCGCATCGACAACGTCACCGTGGGCGGAACGAAGGTCGGCTGAGGACAACCGTGAACTACGAACAGCTCGCGAAGAAGGTCGTTCAGCGCGCCGTGAAGAAGGGCGCGAAGCAGGCGGAGGCGTACCTGGAGGTGGGCCGCCAGAGCAGCGTGCGCGTCCGCGAAGGGCAGATTGAGGACCTCACGGAGGCCACCAGCAAGGGCCTGGGCATCCGGGTCATCGTGAAGGACCGGCTGGGCTTCGCGTACACGTCCGACTTCACGCCCGCGGGCCTGGAGCGCGTGGTGGACCTGGCCGTGCAACTGGCGGAGGCCGCCGCGCCCAACAAGCTCAACGGCCTGCCCGGCGCGAAGGACCTGGGCAAGCGCGGAGACACCGGCATCCTCTTCGACCCCAAGGTCGCGAACCTGCCCGGGGACTGGAAGATCAACGCCGCGCTGGAGGCGGAGCGCGCGGGCCGGGCCCAGGACGCGCGCGTCGTCACGTTCGACTCCGTGTCCGCCGGTGACTTCGTGGCGGAGGTGTACCTCGCGTCCAGTGAGGGCACGTCCGGCGGCTACTCCGGCACGTACGTGTACCTGGTCGCGGTGCCGGTGGCGTCGCAGAACGGGCAGCTCCAGACGGGCTACTGGCTGGACTACAAGCGCTTCCTGGACGACCTGGAGTCGCCCGAGTCCATCGGCCGCGAGGCCACGAAGCGCGCCGTGCGCATGCTGGGCGCGAAGCCGGTGAAGACGCAGCAGGTGCCGGTGGTGTTCGACCCGCTGGTGGCCGCGAGCTTCGTGGGCAACCTGTCCCAGGCCGCCAACGGCAACGCCGTGTACCAGCAGTCCAGCGTGCTCGCGCCCCACCTGGGCAAGCGGCTCGCGGGCAAGCACGTCACGCTGGTGGATGACGGCCTGCTGCCCCGGGGCCTGGCCACCGCGCCGTTCGATGGCGAAGGCGTCCCCACGCGCCGCACGCCCATCCTGGATCAGGGCGTGCTGTCCGCCTTCCTCTACGACGCCTTCACCGCGCGCAAGGCGAAGGCGCGCACCACGGGTAACGCGTCGCGCGGCTACAACGCGCTGCCGGGCATTGGCACCACCAACCTCTACCTGGAGAAGGGCACGAAGACGCCGGAGGAGCTGATCCGCGAAGTGCCCCAGGGCCTCTACGTCACCGCCCTGCTGGGCCACGGCGCGGATCCGGTGTCCGGGGACATGTCCTGCGGGGCCAACGGCCTTTGGATCGAGAACGGTGAGCTGACCCACCCGGTGCAGGAGGTGACCGTCGCGGGCCACCTCCTCCAGATGTTGAAGGACGTGGACGCGGTGGGCAGCGACCTCCAGTTCCGGGGCGGCAGCGTGGGCGCTCCCACTGTCCGCTTCCGACAGCTCACCGTGTCGGGCGCGTAGCCAGCAGCGCCCGGTCGCCTACGCTCGCGGACCTCTTCCCAACGGTACGAGGTCCGCGCGCATGGCCGCGAAGTCCGCTCGCAAGTCCGCCCCCGCGAAGTCGAAGTCGGCCACGCCGCGCAAGCCGCGCCGCAAGAAGGCCGAACCGAAGTCGCGGGGCCTGAGCGCGGCGGAGGTGGCGAGCGAGGCCGTGGACTTCCCCGACACCCTCCTCCAGGCCGTGCGAGAGGACGGCGGACAGGTGCTGTCCGTCTACCGCGACCCGCTGGGCGGACACCCCGTCGTCTTCGCCGTGCTCCCCATCGACAAGGTGGAGCCCACGCCCTACCAGCGCGACCTGTCCGAGCCTCACGTCAAGCGGCTCGCCACCGCCATGGAGCGCCTGGACCGGTTCCTCGACCCCGTCATCGCGGTGCGCATGAACGGCCGCTACTGGACGCCCAACGGCAACCACCGCCTCAACGCCAGCAAGCTGCTGGGCGCGAAGTCCATCGTCGCGCTGCTCCTGCCGGACGAGGACGTGGCCTATCAAATCCTCGCCCTCAACACGGAGAAGGCCCACAACCTGAAGGAGCGCTCGCTGGAGGTCATCCGCATGGCGCGGGGCCTCGTAGGAGCGAACCGCCCGGGCAAGGAGTCCGCCTTCGCCCACCTCTTCGAGGAGCCCTCCTTCCTCACCCTGGGCGCCGCCTACGAGAAGCGCCCCCGCTTCTCCGCGGGCGCCTACCACCCCTTCGTCAAGGTGGTGGACGGCTTCCAGGACGTGCCTCTGCCACAGGCCCTGGCCGTGCGCGACACCCAGGCGGAGCACCTGCTGGAGCTGGACGACGCGGTGGTCTCCGTCGTCAACGCCCTCAAGGAGCGCGGCCTCCAGAGCCCCTACCTCAAGAACTTCGTCGTCGCCCGGCTCAACTTCCTGCGCTTCCGCAAGGACGGCCCGCCTCCCACCTTCGAAACCACCGTGCGCCGCATGCTGACCAGCGCCCTGCGCTTCAACGTGGACAAGGTGCGCCGCGAGGACATTGGCCGCATGGGCGGCGGCCCCATGGAACCGGACGAAGAGCAGGCCTGATGGGAATGGGGATTGCAGGGCAGTGTTGAGAGGCCCCGCACTCCCATGACATCTCCCACGGTCCTGGTCGTCGACGACGACCGCGCCAACCTTGATTCCGTCGCCCGCATCTTCCAGCGGGAAGGCTTCGCCACGCTGTCCGCCGCGCAGGGCACGGAGGCGCTGGAGATGCTCCGTCGCCCCGAGGTCAGCGTCATGGTCACCGACCTGATGATGCCCGGCATGGACGGCCAGGAGCTGCTCAAGGCCAGCCGCGCCATCCGCCCGGACGTGGAGGTGGTGCTGATGACCGCCTACGGCACGGTGGAGACAGCCGTGGCCGCCATGAAGGACGGCGCCTACGACTTCATCACCAAGCCCCTCAAGCGCCACGCCCTGGTGAAGGCCGTGCAGAAGGCGCTGGAGAAGCAGGCGCTCGTCCAGGAGAACACCTCCCTCAAGGCGAAGCTCGCGGAGATCAACCCCGCGGGCGGGCGCGCCATGGTGGGCCAGTCCCCCGCCTTCCGCGCCATGCTGGACACCATCCGCCAGGCGGCGCCCTCCACCGCCACCGTGCTGCTGCTGGGCGAATCCGGCACCGGCAAGGAGCTGGCCGCGAGAGCGCTGCATGAGCACTCCGCCCGGGCGAAGCAGTCCTTCATCGCCGTCAACTGCGGCGCCATTCCAGAGAGCATCCTGGAGGCGGAGCTCTTCGGCGTGGAGCGCGGCGCGTACACTGGCGCCGTCACCCGCCGCGAGGGCCGCTTCGAGCGCGCCAGCGGCGGCACCCTCTTCCTGGACGAGGTGGGCGAGATGCCCCTCGCCGCGCAGGTGAAGCTGCTGCGCGTGCTCCAGGAGGGAGAGCTGGAGCGGCTGGGCGGCACGCAGACGGTGAAGGTGGACGTGCGGCTGGTCGCCGCCACCAACAAGGACCTGCAGAAGGAGGTCGCCGAAGGCCGCTTCCGCGAGGACCTCTACTACCGCCTGCACGTGGTGGAGATCCGCGTGCCCGCGCTCGCGTCGCGCCGCGAGGACATCCCGCTGCTGGCCGAGGCCTTCCTGCGCCGCTTCTCCGCGAAGAACGGCAAGGTGCTGCGCGGCTTCTCCCCGGACGCCCTGGGCGTGCTGGAGAACTACGCGTGGCCCGGCAACGTGCGTGAGCTGGAGCACGCCGTGGAGCGCGCCGTGGTGCTGGCCCGTACGGACGTGCTGGAGGCCAGCGACCTGCCGGAGTCCGTGCGCAAGGGGCCCCTGGGCTCCGCCGGCCAGCTGGTCATCCCCATCGGGACCCCCATGGAGGAGATTGAAAGGCGCGTCATCCACGAGACCCTGCGCCACACCCGCGGGGACAAGACGCTCGCCGCCCGCCTGCTGGGCATCGCCGCGCGCACCATCTACCGCAAGCTCGAGCGCGAGCAGGGCGGCCCGGACGCGCCTCCAGCCCCCCCCTCCC
>NZ_RAWP01000215.1:0-5261 GCF_003668935.1 Corallococcus sp. AB032C
GGGGCGTCCTGGCGAGCCACGACGACGGCCTCGTGCACGGAGGGAAGCGTCCGCAGCACGGTGGCGACTTCCTCGGGCTCCACGCGGAAGCCACGCACCTTCACCTGGAAGTCGACGCGGCCGAGGAACTCGACGCGGCCGTCTGCAAGCCAGCGCACGCGGTCGCCCGTGCGGTACATGCGAGCACCCGCAGTGGGGCTGAACGGGTCCGGCACGTAGCGCTCGGCCGTCAAGTCAGGCCGGGTCAGGTAGCCGCGCGTCACCTGCGCGCCGCCGACGAAGAGCTCACCCGGGACACCCAGGGGCGTGGGGCGGAGCGAAGCATCCAGGACGTAGAGGCGCGAGTGGGCCAAGGGCCAGCCCAGTGGCACGGAAGTCGAAGCTGAAAGCTGAACGCGGCCAGCGAGGACACCGACAGTCGTCTCGGTGGGCCCGTAGTGGTTGTGCACCTCGCAGTCCGGAGCGAGCGCGTGCACGGTCTGGAGGAGGGCCCAGGTGGAGGACTCACCACCCAGGACCAGTCGCTTGCGAGGCAGGACGTGACGAGGCTCTGGCGCGGTGAGGAGGGCCGCGAGGTGAGAAGGCACCACCTTCATGCAGTCGATGGGGTGGCTCGCGAAGTAGTCGGCCAACGCGGCGGGGCTGGATGCGCACTCCTGGGAGAGGACGTGAAGCAGCCCACCGGTGGTGAGGGCGGGGAAGAGGACGGTGTTGCCGAGGTCGGCGACGAAGGTGGAGACGAGGGCGAAGCTGGAGCACGCCTCCAGGCCCAGGCGCTGAGTGACGGAAGAGACGTAGGTGGAGAGCTGGGAGTGGGCGACGGCGACGCCCTTGGGCCTGCCGGTGGAGCCGGAGGTGAAGAGGACGTAGGCGAGCGAGTCCGGATGAGTTGCATTCGGAGGCGCGTCGGTGCGCAGTCGGGAGAGCGTCGCAGCGTCCTCATCCAGGCAAACGACGTGCGCGGAAGACGACGCAAACGCGGAGGCATGGCGAGCCATCGTGACGACGACGGGCGCCGCGACTTCCTGCACCAGCGACTGCAGACGCAGCACGGGCTGGGCCGGATCCAGCGGCACGTAGGCGCCGCCGGCCTTCCAGACACCCAGCAGGGCGACAATGGTCTCGACGGAGCGCTCCAGGCACAGGGCGACGCACGCGTCGGTGCCGACACCCAGGGAGCGCAGGCGCCAGGCCAGTTGATTGGCGCGTGCGTCCAACTCTCCGTAGGTGAGCACCTGGCCGTTGCTCGCCACGGCGGGCGAATCCGGATGGAGGGCCGCCCGCTGCTCGAAGAGGGCATGCACGCTGCGCGGCGATGGAAGAGGCGCCTCGGTGGAGACGAAGTCCGTGAGGAGCAGCTGCTTCTCGGCGTCCGTCAGCAGGGGCAGCTCGCTGACAGGCATCCCAGGAGATGTGAGCGCGGCCTCCAGCAGCACGCGCAGGTGCTCGACCATCCGCGCGACGGTGGACGGTTCGAACAGGTCGGTGCGGTAGCCCAGGGCTCCCGTGAGCCCATGGGGCGTCTGCGTCAGTGAGAGCCGCAGATCGAACTTGGTGGACTCGAGGTCCTGCTCCAGGGGCCGGAAGGACAAGCCGGAGAGGCTCAGCTCCGAGGCCGGCATGTTCTGCAGCACGAGCATCACCTGGAAGAGAGGCGAGTGGCTCAGGCTGCGCTGGGGCTGCAACTCCTCGACGAGCTTTTCGAACGGCAGGTGCTGGTGCTCGTAGGCGGCCAGGGTGGTGTCACGCACCTGCGCCAGCAGTTGCCGGAACGAAGTCCCGGGCTGCACGTTCGAGCGCAGCACGAGCGTGTTGACGAAGAAGCCGATGATCCCTTCGGTCTCCGCGCGAGTGCGGCCAGCGATGGGAGAGCCGACGGAGATGTCCTCCTGGCCGGAGTAGCGCGACAGCAGCACCTGGAAGGCAGCCAGCAGGGCCATGAAGGGCGTGACGCCCTCGCGCTGGCAGAAGTCCGTGAGCGCCTGGGACAAGGGCAGATGGACGGGCAGGGACGCGCCGCGCTGGGACTGCACGGCGGGACGAGGCTTGTCGGTGGGCAGCTCCAGCAATGCAGGAGCGCCGGAGAGCTGCTGCTTCCAGTAGCCCAGCTGCGCCTCGAGCACCTCGCCTTGCAGCCACGTGCGCTGCCAGACGGCGAAGTCGGCGTACTGCACGGGCAGTTCGGGAAGCGGCGAAGGCCTGTCCTGGACGAAGGCTGAATAGAGGGTGGCCACCTCGCGCACGAGCACACCGCGGGACCAACCGTCGGACACGATGTGGTGCAGCGTGACGAGCAGCACGTGCTGCTGCTCGGTGAGCGTCAGGAGGGAGGCGCGCAGCAGCGGGCCACCGGTGAGGTCGAAGGGGCGCAGTGCTTCCTCGGCGGCGAGCCGCTGCGCTTCAGCCTGACGCGCATCCTCGGTGAGATGCTCCAGGCCCACCCGGTCCAGGACGAAGTCCACGGTGGCGTGGATGCGCTGTACGGGTTCGCCCTCGTGCGCGTGGAAGGTGGTGCGCAGGGACTCGTGGCGGCGGATGAGTTCACCGAAGGCGCGCTCCAGCGTGGGGACGTTGGCCGGACCCTCCAGGCGCAGGGCGTACGGCATGTTGTACGTGGCTGTTCCGGGCTGGAGCTGATCCAGGAACCACAGACGCTGCTGGGCGAAGGACAGCGGCAGTTCCCCCGTGCGCGGAACCGCGACGAGGGGCGGAGCCTGAAGCCCGGACGCCCGCTCCCTGGCGTCATCGATGCGGCGCGCGAGCCCGGTCAGGCTTGGGGCTTCGAAGACGGAGCGCAGGGGCAACTCCACGCTGAACGCCGTGCGCACGCGGGCCACGAGTTGCGTGGCCAGGAGTGAGTGGCCACCCAGCTCGAAGAAGTGGTCCTGCGCGCCCACGCGAGGCAGGCGCAGCACTTCCGCCCAGAGAGACGCGAGCAGTTCCTCCGTGGGAGTGCGGGGCGCCACGTAGTCGGAGTTCGACGCGGAGGCGTCCGGAGTGGGCAAGGCCTTACGGTCGACCTTGCCGTTGGGAGTGAGGGGCAGGGCGTCCAGGAAGACGAAAGCGGAGGGCACCATGTACTCGGGCAGCCGCTGCTTGAGGCTCTCCCGGAGCGCGGATGTATCCGAGGCATCCGCGACGACGTAGGCGACGAGGCGGGCTTCACCGGGGGTGTCCTGGCGAGCCACGACGACGGCCTCGTGCACACCCGCCAGTCCACGCAGCACGGTGGCGACTTCCTCGGGCTCCACGCGGAAGCCACGCACCTTCACCTGGAAGTCGACGCGGCCGAGGAACTCGACGCGGCCGTCTGCAAGCCAGCGCACGCGGTCGCCCGTGCGGTACATGCGAGCACCCGCAGTGGGGCTGAACGGGTCCGGCACGTAGCGCTCGGCCGTCAAATCGGGACGGCCCAGGTAGCCGCGAGTCACCTGTGCGCCGCCGACGAAGAGTTCGCCCGGGACACCCAGTGGTGTGGGACGGAGCGAAGCGTCCAGGACGTAGAGGCGGGAGTGGGCCAGGGGCCATCCCAGCGGCACGGAGGACGAAGCTGAAAGCTGAACGCGGCCAGCGAGGACACCGACAGTCGTCTCGGTGGGCCCGTAGTGGTTGTGCACCTCGCAGTCCGGAGCGAGCGCGTGCACGGTCTGGAGGAGGGCCCAGGTGGAGGACTCACCACCCAGGACCAGGCGCTTGCGAGGCAGGACGTGACGAGGCTCAGGCGCGGTGAGGAGGGCCGCGAGGTGAGAAGGCACCACCTTCATGCAGTCGATGGGGTGGCGCGCGAAGTAGTCCGCAAGGGCGGCGGGGCTGGAGGCGCACTCCTGGGAGAGGACGTGAAGCAGCCCACCGGTGGTGAGGGCAGGGAAGAGGACGGTGTTGCCAAGGTCGGCGACGAAGGTGGAGACGAGGGCGAAGCTGGAGCACGCCTCCAGGCCCAGGCGCTGGGTGACGGAAGAGACGTAGGTGGAGAGCTGGGAGTGGGCGACGGCGACGCCCTTGGGCCTGCCGGTGGAGCCGGAGGTGAAGAGGACGTAGGCGAGCGAGTCCGGATGAGTTGCATTCGGAGGCGCGTCCGTGTGCAGTCGGGACAGTGTCACAGCATCCTCGTCCAGGCGGACGACGTGCGCGGAAGACGACGCAAACGCGGAGGCGTGACGGGCCACCGTGACGACGACGGGCGCCGCGACCTCCTGCACCAACGACTGCAAGCGAAGGGCGGGCTGGGCCGGGTCCAGGGGCACGTAGGCGCCGCCGGCCTTCCAGACACCCAGCAGGGCGACGACGGTCTCGACGGAGCGCTCCAGGCACAGGGCCACGCACGCGTCGGTGCCGACACCCAGGGAGCGCAGGCGCCAGGCCAGTTGATTGGCGCGCGCGTCCAACTCTCCGTAGGTGAGCACCTGGCCGTTGCTCGCCACTGCGGGCGCATTCGGGTGCAAGGCGGCCCGCTGCTCGAAGAGCGAGTGCACGCTGCGCGGCGAACGAAGAGGCGCTTCGGGGGACACGAAGTCCGTGAGGAGCAGCTGCTTCTCGGCGTCCGTCAGCAGAGGCAACTCACTGAGACGTGACTCTGGCGAAGCGAGCGCGGCCTCTAGCAGCACGCGCAGGTGCTCCACCATCCGAGCGACGGTGGATGGCTCGAACAAGTCAGTGCGGTAACCCAGGGTGCCAGTGAAGCCATGCGGCGACTGGGAGAGGGACAGCGTGAGGTCGGACTTGGTGGCCTCGGAGTCGCGCGCCAGGGGCTGGAAGGACAGGCCCGAAAGGCTCAGCTCCGAAACCGGCGCGTTCTGCAGCACGAGCATCACCTGGAAGAGAGGCGAGTGACTCAGGCTGCGCTGGGGTTGCAACTCCTCGACGAGCTTCTCGAAGGGCAGGTGCTGGTGCTCGTAGGCGGCCAGGGTGGTGTCACGCACCTGCGCCAGCAGTTGCCGGAACGAAGCGTCCGGCGCGACGTGGGAGCGCAGGACGAGGGTGTTGATGAACAGGCCGATGAGGCCCTCGGTCTCTCCCCGGGTGCGGCCGGCGATGGGCGTACCGACGGAGACATCCTCCTGGCCGGAGTAGCGCGACAACAACACCTGGAAGGCAGCCAGCAGGGCCATGAAGGGCGTGACGCCTTCGCGCTGGCAGAAGTCCGTGAGCGTCTGGGACAAGGGCAGGTGGACAGGCAGGGATGCACCGCGCTGGGACTGCACGGCGGGACGCGGCTTGTCGGTGGGCAGCTCCAGCAAGGCAGGCGCGCCGGAGAGCTGCTG
>NZ_RAWP01000216.1:0-5219 GCF_003668935.1 Corallococcus sp. AB032C
CGCCGTCGCTCTTGCGGATGAGGGCGTTGGACAGCTTCAGGTCCCGGTGCAGGATTCCCCGGCCGTGCATGTACGACAGCGCACCGGCGAGCTTCTCGAAGACGCCGAGGACTTCGCGGACCGTGGGATGGATCGGGCCCGCGGGAACGCGTGGTTCGAATGAGCCCCCGGCGAAACGCCAGAGGAGCGCGGCGATGGCGAGCGCGACGATGCCGGCGAGGAGACCACGCCAGTGGCCACGGCCTCGGTTGCGCTCAACTCGGGCGACGTGCCGCTGGAGCGACTGGGGGATGGAGGGCATCTCCAGCGCCTCCGAGGCCGGCTCGCCGTGGCGCTGTTTCGAGGGCGGATGAACCGGCACGTCGTATTCGGCGGAACCACTGGCTCGGAGTTCCGCCAGCTCACGGCGCAGCGCCTCGGTATCGACCGGGCGCTTCTTGGGGTCTCGGGCCAGGATGTTCTCCACGAGATCGCTCAACTCCGCTGGAACCCGCGCATTCACCAGGCGGGGTGGCGGCGGTGGGAGGGCAAGACTGTTCAAGTCGAAGCGCGGACGAAACTCTGTCGGTCGCGGGTCCGTCAGCAGCTCATGGAGCATGACGCCGACCGCGAAGATTTCGTCGGCGACCTGGAAGGCGTAGCGCGCCCGGCGCTCATCCTTGTGCTCGCGCAGGAACTTGAACTGCTCGGGCGCGCGGTAGCGGTCCGTGCCTGGAGGGAGGCCCCCGTCCGTCAGGTCTTCGGCGAGCGTATAGGTCGCGCAACTGAAGTCGATGATGACGGGCTCGCCGTCGCTCTTGCGGATGAGGGCGTTGGACAGCTTCAGGTCCCGGTGCAGGATTCCCCGGCCGTGCATGTACGACAGCGCACCGGCGAGCTTCTCGAAGACGCCGAGGACTTCGCGGACCGTCGGGTGCTTGCGCTCGGCCCACTCCGCGAGCGTCCAGCCGTCCACGTAGTCGAGCGCGAGGTAGAGGTTCCCACTCTCCGCGAGGCCATGCCCTTGCGGCCGGACGATGTTCGGATGGTCCAGCATGAGCAGCGCCGTCAACTCCCGCAGCGTCCGGGCATGGGTCTGCTTGAGGTCGCCGCTGGACTCCCGGTGCTGGGCCACCTTGATGGCCCGGTGCCTGCCGTTCTTCTCGCCCAGGAAGACGAACGCGAAGCCGCCGTCGCCGAGTGCCTTGGTCACCTGCCATCCATCAATGAGCGAACCGGGAGGCAGGTTGATCATCGTCACGCTCATTGGACAGCTACCTCCGCAGGCTGTGGAAAGCGCACGGCTGGAATCGTGAGATGACGTCCCCCATCCCCGCGCACCTCCAGGGTGAAGACAAGGTCTGCCTTCGTTTCAGGCATTTCCACGACCACAAGGACCCGCCTCCATGCTCCAGGAGGAATCGGCCCCGGCTGCTTCTCGACGAGCCTCGCTCGCAGAGACAGGTCGAGCCGGCCCACGAACGTTGCCTCTCCGGGTGTCCAGGCCGGGTGGTCCGACTCGTTCCTGATCTTCACGTCCGCCAGAATCCAACCCGTGCCCCGAAAGGCCACGAGCGACTCCACGGAAAGTCCCTGTACAGGCCTCTTGCGGCCCTTTCTGCTGGACGTCGCGATGCCCTTGTCGTCCACGTAGCCAAGCAGCACGAAGTCTTCCGGTCTCGGCGCTGGTGCTTGAGCCGAGGGCGGACAGGTCGTGTTCAGAAGCTCCAGGCGCTGTACGTCGATCCGCGAGTCCACTTCAGCCGGGTGGTTCATGAGCACGAAGGCGGCCCGTGCGGGCGCTCGGCCATCGTCGAAGAAGACTCCAATCTCCAGACGCTCACCGTCACCAAGATTGGCCACAGGCTGAATGATGATGGAGCGCTCGCCCGCATCCAGGAGGCGGATCCGGGACTCATCGAAGGTCAGGGTCTTCTTCTGGATCGGAGCAGAGAAGAGGAACACCGTCGGCGTGTCTCCCGCCACATGGATGATGGGCGGCGGATCGGCGGACGTGCTGGCGATGGTCACGGTGCGCTGACGCTCGATGCGCGCCCTCGTGGCCGGCTGTGCCTGCGCGGCAGCTCCCCAGGTGACAATGAGCGCCAGGGGAAGAGCCAATCTGAAGGGTTGGAGCAAGGATTCGTGACCTCCCAGATGGGCACGCTACCATCGCGGATGCTCACGCAGGGGTGCTCTTTCCCTCAGCCCGAGTCGCGTCCAACGCCCCTGGAGCTGAACGACACGGGCCGCACGCTGAGCCGGCTCATCGGTCGACCCACGGCGCCGTTTGGGAACGAGATTGGCGCGGCGCTGAAGCAGGGCTGAGTTCCCTGGTGTGCCCCTTCGTTCCATGCGGGAAGGGCACATCGAGGCACACGGCGGCGCCATCCCTGGAGCACTGGGCCAGTGACGCTCAAGAGGATGCGGACTGCATGAGCCCCGCTTGGGCCAACAGCTCGCGCACCTGCCGCGCCAGTACGATGTGCTCGGGGTTGGCGGCCGTGAAGCGCTCAGAGGTCAGGATGATCAACGTGCCCTTGTCCTCGACAAGCTCGATGCGCACAGGGGCGGGCAGTGGCGGCACCGTGCCCTGGTGACGGGACAGATAGGTCACCCAGCCCAGACAGATGTCCCCCTTGCCTGCTGTATCTTCCAGGTCCCGATGCGCATGGGACATGGCCACTGCCCATTCGGGTTCCCATGCCAGCGCCATGCTGCGCACGATTTCCGTCAGAACGGGAGCCGTCATCATTCGCTCCGCGTTCGGACTGCGACCGAGCGTGGGCAACGCCAACACGCAGGAGTTTGAGCCCGCTTCCGAGTAGCCCCCACTGTAGATGCGCAGACTCGCACGGTCGTAATCACGCCCCCCGTTACCGAACCAGAAGCCATAGCCCAGTCTCTCGATGACAGGGCCTCCTTTCTCGCGGTTGACGCCAAGCCGGAACTGCTCCGTCAGCGTCGGCACATCGGGCGGCATCAGCGGGTACTCACGCGACTCCCTGGATGATCGCGTGGGCAGGTACCACTGAGAGAGGAAGGGATCGCTTGACGCCAGCAAGGTAAGGAACTCCGCAGTGCGTCGGGCGCACTCCTCAGGCGACTCCTTGCGCGCCCCCCAGTAAGCCCCTGCGTAGTAGGTTTCGGGAGGGTTCTTGGGCTTGGCCTTGGCTGTCACGGTTTTCTCTTCAAGGTAGAGGCCCGTTCAACGGCCCGCAGGGTCGCCTCGAGGGTCAGGCTTCCTCGTCAGGCAAGAGACTGCGGAGCAGTTCGTCGTCAGGTCCGAGCGGTTGCCAGCCGGGCGGTGGCGGATGGGCGAGGAGCGCATCGCCGGCCCGGTCCACGCGCTCCTTGTGAGTTTCTGGGGTGTGGGCAAACCAATTGCCGAGCGCGATGGCAACCTCCAACCGAGCGTCGTCATCCAGCACGGACGGCCAGCCGTTGGGAAGACACGCGTACAGTTCGCGCACGAAGTGTCCGCGCACCAGTCGTGTGAGTTGCTTGCTGCGCTCCGCCTCCGCCACCAACCCGCTGAAGACCTGTACCCCGGCGATGTCGTCCCGTCCAAGCTCCTCGGCCAGTGCCACCAGCGATGCGGTAGGGCGTGCTTCGGCAAAGGCGGTCAGCGAGTCGTAGCCGCGCTCACGGACGCGCTCGTATAGGCGGGCCGTCCAGTTTCCCTTCCAGGATCGTCCGTCGGTCATCGTCCTCTCCCTGGAATGAAGTTCATCGGGATGTCGTACTCCTTCAAATACCCCGCGACGATCCGCAGGACCGTGTTCCGAGTCAACATCCGGCCGGCCCTCGTCTCTGCCTTGAGCAGCGCATCCATGATCATCCGGTTCCACTCACCGGGCCACATGCGTCCCAACTTCCAGTTCCCCCCACCGTGAATCGCCTCATGGTGGGCGCGCTCCAACCGGACGCAGAACTGGTCGATGTCCATGCCGCCCTTGAAGCCGCGCTGTTCGAACCACTCGCGGTGCTCTTGCGGCAGCACATGGTGCCTCGGGGCGTCCGACATGCCCGCCCCCGCTCTGCCGGTTTCGTGCATGCCGCGCACTTCGGGGCTGTCCCCCAGCGCGTCGCGCACGCCCCTGGGCAGGTCATGATGCGCCTGGGCCATCATGACCTGTCCGCCCTGAATGAGGACGGCTGCGCTGACGGCGGGAACGGAGATGACGCCCGCCTGCACCAGCCTTCGCATCATCTCCACCCACTCGGCGGAGACCACCATCCGAGAGCCCATCATGACTCCACCCGAGCTCATCACGAGGCCCACGCCAAGCGTCACAGGGGCCGAGGGTGGCACGCGTGGCATGGCCATCTTCATCGTGGAGATCATCGTGACCATCTCCACCGCCTGCATCGCCGCGATGACCTGCCCGCCAAACTTCATGGTCTCGCGGGTTTCCCGCTGGAGCGTGTCGAACTCGCGGGTCAGCTTCCCCATCAGCTCGGGCATCGCGGTTGTCGCAGCCTCGACCCGCTCCGGGTCCAGTGAGGCGAGGTCCGTCAGCGCGGGCTCCATCATTCCCTGCACCCGATGCATGTCCATGAAGAGCTTCTCGGCGCTGCACATCGGGCAGTTGCGAAGCACGGCGTCCGCGAGGTGTAGGAAGTCCACCCAGGTGGCGAGCAGGAGGGTCCCGAACTGCGCCGCCTGGAGCTTCGGTCCCGCCATGCGCAGGAGGCCCAGCTCCATGTCCGTGTCGCCGACTTCCGAGGCCGCATCCGTCAACGCGGAGGCGCTCCCGAGCGCGCCATGAAGCCATGTCACCTGCTTGGAGCCCAGGTCGAGGTAGCGCGTGAAGACGCCACCCGTGATGCCCCACTCCCCGAGAGCCGGAGGACGGGTCGCTAGCTTGGTGAACGCGGCTTCGACGCTGCTCAGAGAGCCCTTCACCTCGACCGTGGCGTCGAGGACTGCCTGACGCGTCAATGCAGCGCTCCGGGCTCCGCCCCCAACAGCGCCCTCCATGCTGCCGTCTCCCACTCCTGTCACGTCGTCACGTAGCCCCTGACGGCGCAGCAACCGTTGATACCTCTCGGGCCCGGAGATGGCAGGCGGAGGAGAGAGCAATGCGCGTGGGGGCTCATCGCTCGGAGCTGGGCCTGCTCCGGTTCGGTGGACAGGTTGACTACGCTGCCAGCCTCTTGGTTGCGGCCCTCCGCTCGTATTCCACTGGGCTGACGTAGCCCAGGGCGGAGTGGCGCCGCTTCCGGTTGTAGAACAC
>NZ_RAWP01000217.1:0-5184 GCF_003668935.1 Corallococcus sp. AB032C
GCTCCGGCCCCTGCCCCCGTCGCGGAGGCTCCGTCGGCGGATCCTTCCCAGGCGCTGACGGGCATCCCCGGCATGGACTTCTCCGCGCTGCCGCCCGCCGCGAAGCGCGAGCTGGCCACGGTGTTCAGCGACGAGTTCTGCTACTGCGGCTGCCCCCACTCGCTGGGCGCGTGCCTCAAGCAGCACACGACCTGCAAGCACGCGAAGCGGATGGCGCGGCTGTCCGCCCGGATGGTGGCGGAGGGCGGGCCCGCGAGCGAGGTCATCGTCACGCTGTCCAAGTACTACGCGTCCTTCCGCGAGCCGCGCGTGCAGCTCAAGGTGGATCCGCGCATGTGCCAGGGCGACGCCAACGCGCCCGTGACGGTGGCGGAGTTCTCCGACTTCGAGTGCCCCTTCTGCGGCAAGGCCCGGCCCATCCTGGAGGGCTTCGCGAAGAAGCATCCCAGCGAGGTGCGCTTCTGCTACCTGCCGTTCCCGCTCTCCATGCACCCCAACGCCGTCCCCGCCGCGCAGGCGGTGCTGTGGGCGCGCGACCAGGGCAAGTTCTGGCAGATGCACGACGCGCTCTTCGGCCAGCAGGAGAACCTCAAGCCGGAGGCGCTGCCCGCGCTGGCGAAGTCGGTGGGCCTGGACGGGGACAAGCTGGCCGCCGTGCTGAAGACGGAGCAGTACAAGGACGAGATTGAAGGCTTCCGCGCGCAGGGGCGCCTGGCGGCCATCAACAGCACCCCGACCGTGTTCTTCAATGGACGTGCCTACGAGCTGGGCTTCCAGGAGGGGCAGCTCGAGCACAGCATGGAGGACGAGGTGGAGTGGCGCGCGAACAACAACGCGTGGGCCGCTGACTGACCCTTCGATGAGCCAACGCTTCCGCATCGATGGCGCCGCGATGCTGGTCCCCGAGGACCGCACCGGCATCCCCGCGCTCGCGGGACGCTCGGGGACGTACGCGCTGATGCCCACCGCGCCCGACCTGCTGGTGTTCTCCCGCACGCCGCCGGGAGGGGGCTCCATCCCCACGCCGCGCGTGGTGCTTTCGGGGGACGCGGGTGGGTTCCCCCTGTCGGACCTCATCGCGTTCCTCAGCCAGTCGCGCTGGAGCGGCGTCATCCGCGTGCACACGCCGGGCGGCGAGCGTTCACTCACGCTGCGCGAGGGCGAGGTGCGCGGCGCCACCTCCGAGGAGCCCGCGGACCGGCTGGGCGAGGTGCTGGTGCGGCTGGGCTACGCGGACCGCGCGCAGGTGGAGGCGGCGCTGCGCGAGCAGTCGGCGTCCAAGCTGGGCCGGGCGATGGTGGAGAAGGGCGTGCTCCAGGCGCACGACCTCTTCAAGTGCGTCACGCACCAGGTGAGTGAGATCTTCCACGCCATCGTGCTGTGCCGCGAGGGGTCGTTCTTCCTCATCGACCAGCCGCTGGACGAGAAGATGGGCCACTCCCTCCAGCTGTCCACGCAGAGCCTGCTGATGGACAGCATCCGGAAGATCGACGAGATGGCGCACTTCCGGAAGCGCATCCCCCACGGCCGCATGTACGTGGCGCGCAAGCGTCCGTCCGACGGCAAGCTGGAGGAGGACGAGGACCGCGTGCTGACGATGCTGGACGGGCGGCGCACGGTGCTGGAGCTGGGGCACGCGGCGCGGCTGTCCGAGTTCGACGTCACCAAGGTCGTCTTCCGCCTGCTGGAGGGCGGCTTCGCGGGGCTGACGGACAAGCCGGCGGGGGCTCCCGCCTCGGCCGTGGCGCCGGAGAAGACGGTTGCGCCGCGCGTGCGTCCGCCGGTGCGCGCGGTGGCTCCGGTGGATGCCCGGCCGGTGGCGCGCGTCTTCAACTTCATCTTCCGGGAGATCCGCGACGAGGTGGCCCGCTCCGGCATGGACCGCGAGTTCATCGCGGCGGCCAACGCGGCGCTGTCCAACCAGGCGCTGTCGTCGTCGCCGGTGCTGGAGGGGCTGGCGTTCGCGGCGGACGGGAGCCTGCCGGAGGGCCGGTTGATGGAGGCCTTCGACAGGCACCGCGCCCACCTGGGCAGTGAGCCGCTGGCCTCGTTCCGTCAGGCGCTGAGCGACGTGATGTTCTTCCTGCTGTTCCAGGCGGGGGAGCTGTTGGAGTCGCGCGCGGACGAGGACCTGGCCCGCCGGGTGAAGGAACTTCTGGCCACGCTCGAGGCACCGTGACGGACACTGGATTTCCAAGGCTGACCGCGGGCGTGCCCGGGTGCGGCGGCGCGTTCAAGCTCACTCCCGATGACTTCGAGGTGGAGGAGCTACCCGCGTACCTGCCGTCCGGCGAGGGCACGCACCTGTACCTCTGGGTGGAGAAGCGCGGCCGGGACACGCGCGAGGTGGTGCGCGCGCTGGCGACCGCGCTGGGAGTGCGCGAGGACGACATCGGCTCCGCCGGCATGAAAGACCGGCAGGCGGTGACGCGGCAGTGGCTGTCCGTGCCCGCGAACGCCGAAGCCCGCGTGCCGGAGTTCGCGCTGGACGGCGTGCGCGTGCTGGAGGTGAAGCGGCACGGCAACAAGCTGCGCACCGGGCACCTGAAGGGAAATCGCTTCCGGTTGCGGCTTCGCGGCGTGAAGGACCTGGGCGCGGCGCGGGAGTCCTTCTCACGGCTGTCCGCGGAGGGCGTGCCCAACTACTTCGGGGAGCAGCGCTTCGGGCGGGCCGGGGACAACGCCGACCTGGGCCGGATGCTCCTCCTGGGACAGCGGCTGCCGAAGCGGCCGGACCGCTTCCAGCGCAAGCTGTACCTGTCCGCCTTCCAGTCGCGCCTCTTCAACCAGGCGCTGGCCGAGCGGCTCACCGCGGGCACCTTCGCCACGGCGCTCCTGGGCGACGTGCTGCGCAAGGAGGAGACGGGCGGCCTCTTCGTGTGCGAGGCGCCGGACGTGGACGGTCCGCGCGTCGCCTCGTTCGAGGTGAGCCCGGCGGGCCCGATGTTCGGCCCGAAGATGACCGCCTCGAAGGGTGAGGTCGCGGAGTTCGAGGCGCGGCTGCTCGTGGACGCGGGCGTCACGTCGAGCGACTTCCTGCGCGGCGGCGACGAGACGGAAGGCACGCGCCGGCCGTACCGAGTGCGGCTGGGCGCGGCGGAGCTCACGGAGGACGGCGAGGACGCGCTGCTCACGTTCGAGCTGCCGCGCGGCGCCTACGCCACCGAAGTGCTGCACGAACTGCTCAAGGACGGCTGAGCAGCCCCCCGGAAATGACCGCGCCTCCCAGGGCACCGAAGCCCGGGGAGGCGCGTAGGGGAAACGCTTGTCCCGCTCCGTCATGGACGGAGCGGGGTGGGGCGCGTCACGTCACTGCCGGACGACGTTGAACTCTGTGCGGCGGTTGAGCGCGCGGCCCGCCTTCGTGTTGTTGGGCGCCACGGGCTTCGTCTCACCGAAGCCCACGGCCTCCATGCGGCCCGGGTCGATGCCGCGCTTGAGCAGCTGCGCCATCACGGCGTCGGCGCGCTTCTGGGACAGCTTCAGGTTCGCCGTGTCGTTGCCCATCGAGTCGGTGTGGCCCTCGATGCGCATCTTGCGGATCCACGGCGCGTCCTTCAGCGCCTGCCCCACCTCATCCAGGATGGTGGTGCTCTGCTTGCCGATGATCTTCGCGGAGCCGGTGCCGAAGAGGATCTGCTTCTTGATCTCAATCCGGTCCTTC
Organism: Corallococcus sp. AB032C; assembly: GCF_003668935.1. Lineage (NCBI taxonomy): Bacteria > Pseudomonadati > Myxococcota > Myxococcia > Myxococcales > Myxococcaceae > Corallococcus > Corallococcus sp. AB032C. The sequence continues at coordinate 3,665 of NZ_RAWP01000217.1, forward strand.
TTGACGATGACCATCTTGTACTGCTTGGCGCACCCGCGCTCCTCCTTCACGCCCGGGTCGTCAGGGCACGCGTCCAGGCGGTCCACCACGCCGTCGCCGTCGCGGTCCGGATCCGGGCAGCCGGCGTTCTCCTGCGGGCCGGACTCGTTCGGGCACTTGTCCTGCGCGTCCGGCACGCCGTCGCTGTCGTTGTCCAGGTCCGGGCAGCCGTCGTCATCCTGGTAGCCGTCCTTGTCCTCCGGCTCGTCCGGGCACTTGTCCTTGTCGTCGTTGATGCCGTCCCCGTCCTTGTCCACGATGGGGCAGCCCAGGTTCTGCAGCGGACCCGGCTCGTTGGGGCACTTGTCCGTGCCGTCCACGATGCCGTCCAGGTCGTTGTCCATCTCCGGGCAGCCGTCCTCGTCCTCGAAGCCGTCCTTGTCCTCGGGCTGGTCCGGGCACTTGTCCACGTTGTCGAGGATGCCGTCGCCGTCGCGGTCCTTGGGGGCCTCCGGCGGGCAGCCGTTGTTCTCCGCCACGCCGGGGATGAGCGGGCACTTGTCCTGCGCGTCCAGCACGCCGTCCCCGTCGTTGTCCGGGTCCGGGCAGCCGTCCTGGTCCTGGAAGCCGTCCACGTCCTCGGCCTGCTCGGGGCAGGGGTCGTCCTTGTCGAGGACGCCGTCGCCGTCGCTGTCCGTCTCCTCGATGCTCACCACCACCTGCTGCTGGGGCTGGGTGGGCTGCTGGGGCTGTTCCGGCTGCGCCTGCGGCGTCTCCGGACGGTCGCGCACCAGCACCTGGCGCGGGCCGCAGTTCTTGGACAGCTCCAGGGCGCGCTTCACCGCGGTGTCGGCGTCGCGCACGTGCTGGGCGGCGCGCGAGCTGTTGCCCTGGCTGAGCTCTCCGCGGGCGAAGTCGAGGTTGGCCTCCGCGGCGGCCAGCTCCGCGGGCGCGCAGCGCAGGGCACCGCCACGGCGGGCGCGCTCCACGTCGGCGGTGAGCACCTCCGTGTCAGCGCGGATCTTGTTGCCGCTGACGCAGGAGAGGGAGGCGAGGAGCAGGGTGAAAAGCGCGGACTGGGGCAGACGCTTCATCGGAGAGCGCTCGGGCGTCACGGGTTCTGGGGGCGGCCCTGGGAGTCGCCGCTGTTGGCCGCGGACATGGCCTTCTCACGCGCCTCGTTGGCGAAGCGCGAGGCCTTCACGGCGAAGTCCACACCGGCCTGGTAGTCCGAATAGCCGACCTCCTCCCGCGCCTTCTGCAGGTAGAGGTTGGCGGCCGTCCACTCATAGGGGGCTTCCTTCTCCGCCCCCGCGGTGCGCGCGGCCTGGATCTGCACCTCTGCGTCGAGGATGTTGGACGTGGACTTCACGGGGCCACATGCGGTCAGCACGCCCGCGAACGCCAACAGGAGCGACTGCTTCGTCATCACGGGGGCCTCGGTCGACAGAGCGGAGACAGACTGGTCGCCGGTCGTATCAATCGCCTCCGGGGGGGTCAAGAATCGGGCGGTTGGCGTGAAGCAGGGGGCCGGGCGGAGG
>NZ_RAWP01000218.1:0-4913 GCF_003668935.1 Corallococcus sp. AB032C
GGCCTCGAAGGCTTCCGCGATGCGCGCCCACTCCGGCTTCTCCACCTGCTTCGCCATGCCCGGAAGCGTCCGCCGCGAACCGCTCCCCCGGCAATCCCTCACGGCACATCGTTGGCCGGACGGTTACCCACCGCCAGCACCACGCGCACCGAGGCAGGCAGCGCGAACACCCTCTCACCGCCCCAGCGCCGCGACGAGACTCGCGACGTACGCCACGTCAGTGCCCACCGCGAATCGCACCCGCGCCCCGCTCGCGGCCACCACCTCCAGCAGGGACTCCGTCGCATCGGGGGCGCTCGCCACCTGCACCGGCAAGAGTCTCACCGGCTCGACTCGCGACGGCGCGCTCCGTCGTGCTCGGTATACCCACGACTGCAACGTGCTCAGCCGCACGCCCCGCGCCAACGCGAACTCCCGCTGCGTCTGCCCGCTCGCCTCGAACGCTTCCGCGACGCGCGCCCACTCCGGCTTCTCCACCTGCTTCGACATGCCCGGAAGCGTCCGCCGCGCGCCGCTCCCCCGGCAATGGCCTGCAGCACGTCGTTGGCCGGACGGTTACGCCGGTCCGCAGAATCCACAGGATGCCGTCCCACAGCGCTCGTGAGGGCGTGGGCGTTCGCCCAGGCCGGTCCTCCCGCTTCAACTTCCGCGCATGTCGATCAGCGGCCCGGCCTGTCGCCCCATGCCTGCTCGCACAATTTCGAGACCAGCTTTAACCTCTAAAAGGAACAAATACAGCGGGACTTTTCTGCCAGTTACAAAGAGAATCTTCGAGTTCTTGCATTCCAACCCCTAGATACGCGCCCAACTCAACTAAACGAGCCTCTAAGTCCTTGCTCTTGAGTCCTGCCTTGACGCTCCCACCAAACAACAACTGCGCGCCACGTCTAGGTCCTGTAGCTCCTTGCAGATACGTTCGCCCCGGCGCGATAGCAGCCAGCCCCAGCTTTCCCACCATTGTCAAATAATCAAACCTGGCGAGGCGACCAAACGAGTCAACAGCGGCCATCGAATTATAAAAATACTCAAATAGGATTTTAGGATCCCGCGAGACAGCAGCAGGAGCACTATTAAAAAACGCTTGATGGGTCTGCGAAGGCGCTATCCACCCTATGTAAGTTTCAAAGGCCGAACCAGTCCCCCTGGGCTCCCATGCACTCAGGCTTTGGTATCTGCGATGATTCCCAAAACAACCGAACCTTTTGTTATCACTCAATTTCTCTTCATACTCTGAAAGCCACTTCCGAAAGCGACCAGGGCTACTACTGGTATTTGCCCAAGTCCATGCGGCTCCCTGCCCCAACCTCCCGTAAACATTGCGGGCCAATCGCCAGCCCGTTCGATAGTTCTTCCCAAAGTGAACCGACAAGAAAACAAGCCAAAACGCCTCATCAAGCCGTCCCTCATCCCTGCGCAACACCGCAGCCTTAATAGGATCAAACGACTCACTTGCAGGATCCGCCCGAAGGCTACTGAGCATCTGCTTCTGAATCACAGCAATATACGAGACACGCCTGACACTCTCGACAAGCTGCTCGACAAATGACGCAAGAAACTCCTCGCTCTCAACTCCCGGGAGCGGATGCGTTTTTGCAGCAAAAGCTCGCAACTTCGTCTTCAAATGCACAGCAAGCTGCCGATCTTTCGGCCTCATCAAAGCACCCCTTGCGCAGCTCTACCAATCCAACTCCGAATTGAATCCCTGACCTCTCGCGTAACCCCAAAACTACTCTGAATATTATGATTATACCCAAGCACAACCAAATCGCGCCGCAAATCCACTCCCGAAACACTCCGCACAACCCCCACATGTGCATACCCCGACACTGAAGACCGGGCTCGCCTCGGAAGTTCCCAACCAGACATCAGCCTTCTCTCAAGCTGAACACCGGAGACCTTTTCGAAATTCTCAACAACAGTTCGCCCGTTAAGGACCATCAATTGAATCGAAGACTCTCGAAGCAGTAAGCCAAGACTTCCTCCCGCGAGAGCGAGCAGGGTGGATCGTTGTTGGCTGGTTAGCCCAGTCCATTTACACGCCGTGGCGTAAGGGACCAAATCAAGATGGCACGCAGTTCTCAAGCCGCCATAATAGGACGCCTCTGTCTCACCAATCAACTGATCTAACTGCCTAAACCATCCATCGTACGGGTTTCCGTCAAAATAATCCCTACACGATTCCCAAATCAACTGAACATGCTGCGAATCAACACTACTCCAGTCTGGGATATTCAATGAACATAGAGTATGAAAACGACGAGATGGACCATCAAGCTCGACTCCTTCGCCATCGACAAACTCCCGATTACTTGGATTAAGTCCAAGAGTAGCGACTCGCGCTGCGGAGATATCTCCGAAACACGGAATTGGACAGCCCCAAGGAATAACAGGAACTCTAGCAACCCGAAGCTCCGCCGAGAGACTGACTAGCTTTCTCAGAATCAAGCTCAGAGAAGAAGGCACTTCCCCCTGGCGAGCAGGATGCCCAGTATCAACAACACCCAATCTCAACTGACGGCCTGCTTTCCGATATCCTCGACCCAATGATAGACTCACAAAAGGCGCGCTTGTACCGGCCCCTGAGAAATCAGCTTCCGCTCTGCCGCCCGTCTCTTCTTATTTATATACACGTCATACATGCGAGACTTCATCTCCTTTTTGATTTTCACAATGGCTGCTTGACTTTCTTTCTTCAGGCTAAATGACGGAGTCTTGCGATCCTGCGCATAGTACTGGTAAATTTGTAGAAGTCGAACGAGATCTTCCCAGTACGAATCTAGGCGCAGCTTGCTTATATCTATCGCCCTGTTTCGGCGAATCATCTCTTCCGCTCTCAACACTTTTTGAAGCGCCTTGAGCGGCTCCGTATCGTCCAGAGGCATTGATGGCATCGCTATGCTCCTCTGCCATCCTTCATCTAAAAATGCTTGTGCGCCGTCCCTGTCTTTGTCGTACAGGTGAAGACTTCCAACAACATGTTTGTACGTGCCAAGCTCAACTTTGAGCGTTCGCGCAAATATCTCCTGCATCATCGTAAACGCAAAAACGTCATGCGGCAGTCCCCGAAACGCGTCGTTGGATCTCATGCTCGTAAGCATGTGCAGCCGATTACGGCGCAGCATGAACTGGAGCGTGCAGGTACACGGAATGTCTTTATAGTCTCCCGCAAGGTCCTCAGCAGAAAACAACTGAATCACCGCTCGACGAGAATCTCGTCGAGTCCCCAGGAGATTGAGAACGTTTTCAACTTGATTAACTCCTTGCTTCCCCATCAAGCGCGGGCCATATGCGCCGTGAATAGTCTTTCCGTCGTCCGACTCTTCACGATACTGGGGAACGTAATGGCAAATAAAATCTAAATCATTGCGCCCCGAAAAGTACCATAAAAATTCGCCCAAACAACTGAACGGGACTCCCTTCTTTTCGGTCCGACTAAGGCGTGCTCTAGGATTCTTGAGCTCAAGGAGAACTCCGATCAGTTCTTTCCCTGCTTTGCGCCTAGGCTCAATGTGACTCTTACTTTTCAAGAGCCGGCCAAATACTTCTCGAAGCAAGTCGTCAAGTGTTTGGGCTGAAATATACATAGCACGTCGACCTAGTCTTGGACTTGCTCATTTATGCACTCAACCAGCTCAGGCACATCAAGACACACCCTGGTGTTCATGAGATACATGAGTTCAGCCTCATCCAATACGCTATCGCACAACACAAATGTCAACTGGCCTTTTCCGGCTGCGTATCCCAGCTCTAGGTGAGCAGAACGGCCGCAGGGCAGAACAAGAACCGTGACGTCAGCTGCCTCAAGAGCGTGCATATCGAAGTTGAACCCTCGCTTAGCCGCAGGATGCTGAAGCGCATCCCTGAATTCTCCGGGCGTCCAACGCTTCCAATCCTGATCAACTTCCGCCCAACTGAAGCCATGTTGGGCGAGGTCAGGCATACGGAAGTCGTACACAAGATAGCCTTCTTGGCGTAACGCCGCGACAACAGTGGGCTGTCGCAGATTTCGCCACGAAGAGGCGACGTAAATCCGCACTTGCCTTCGCTTAGACATCGCATTCCTTCCTGCAGTAACGGTTCACACCGCACTTTGATTGAAGGGCAGATTATATCTCTTCGACTGACACTGCGTAGAGTGCAGCATCCACACTGTACTGAGCAACTTAGCTAGCTGGACTTTTATGATGTAGTTGGTTCCTCTCCGTCATGAAGTTCTACGAGCCGCTCAAATACAAGCAGCAAGTGGACGGAGCAGCAAAGTGGGTCAGTAACGCATCATCTTCAGCTTGAGGGATAGGGAGGGGCGGGTTGCCCTGCTGTGAGAGCAGAGCATCGCCCTGCAGCAAGCTGACGTGGACTCCACCCGAGGCGTCATCACTATTCACCGTTCTGAGGGGGAAAGGTCCGTCACGTCGCCCAAAGGCGGTGGAATCGAAAGGTGAAGATGGCGGCCTAGCTGTTTACGGCCCTCCGCAAGCAGCGGCACATCCGAAGCGATGTTGGAGCCCCGGCGAAGGCCCGTCAGGGGGCCGGCCTCCAGAGCCTCTCGCAGCGCCCCAATCACTTGAGCCCGGCGGCTAGATCAGCAGCCATCCACCCGCTGTAGGGCCCAGAACAGCAAGCACCAAACGAAAACGGGCTGGAGACCTTTCGGCCTCCAGCCCGCTTCGTCGTTTGGTCGGGGAGACAGGATTTGAACCTGCGACCCCTTGGTCCCGAACCAAGTGCTCTACCAGGCTGAGCCACTCCCCGATATCCGGTGCTGCGCCAGGAACTGCCCTCGGGCCCGGCGAAGCGAGGGCGGATCTATCCGAGCCGCTTCCTTCAGTCAACGGACTCTTTCGCCTCCTCCTTCCCTCCTGTCTCTTATACTCATCTGACGCTGCCGACGAATAGCCTTGTGTTGATCTCGG
>NZ_RAWP01000219.1:0-4882 GCF_003668935.1 Corallococcus sp. AB032C
GTTCCAGGCGCGGCGGTCCAGCGCGAACCACAGCCGCGACAGCTCCGGCGAAGGCACGGCGCTGGCGGGCGGGGTCTCCTCGGCGGGCGGCGGGGGGCTCGAATCGGCGGACATGGGAGCGGCGACGGTATAACGCAATGAGGCGTCATGACCCAACGACCCGGACGGGCGGGCAGGCGAAGGAGCGCGCCACCGGTCTGCTGTCACGGCTGACACCCCCAAAAGGAGCGGCCCGCGCAGGGGTCCGCCGGGGGGCGTGGGGGACGCGGCGTGTTATGGAAGAGGGGTGCAGAAGATCGGCTACCTGATTCCCGAGTTCCCCGGCCAGACCCACATCTTCTTCTGGCGCGAGCTGCAGGCGCTGCCGGGGAAGGGCGTGTCACCGGAGCTGGTGTCCACCCGTCCGCCGCCCGCGCGCATCATCAGCCACAGCTGGGCGCGCGAGGCCATGACGCGCACGGAGTACCTGGCCCCGCCGCCCCCGCTGGGTGTGCTGCGTGCCGCGCTGGAGATTGCCCGGGCCATGCCGACGGGCTGGGCGCGGGTGCTGGCCTCCATCGCGAGGGCGGAGGGCCTGGACGCGAAGGGTCGCGCGCAGCTGGTGGCGTTCGCGGTGATGGGCGGCCGGCTGGCGTCGCTGGCGCGCGAGCGCGGCTGGACGCATGTGCACGTGCACTCCTGCGCCAACGCGGCGCACGTGGCCATGTTCGCGCACCTGTTGTCCGGGCTCACGTACAGCATGACGCTGCACGGGCCGTTGGATGACTACGGGCCGAACCAGCGGGAGAAGTGGCGGCACGCGAAGTTCGCCTTCGTCATCACCAAGAAGCTGCTGGGCGAAGTGCGCCAGGAGCTGGCGGGGAGCCTGCCGGACCGGATTGAACTGGCGCCCATGGGCGTGGAGCTGTCGCGCTTCCAGCGCACGGTGGCCTACGAGCCGTGGTCCGGAGAGGGCCCGCTGCGGCTGTTCGCGTGCGGCCGGCTGAACCCGTGCAAGGGGCACGCGGACCTCATCGACGCGGTGGGGATGCTGCGCAAGAAGGGCATCGACGCGCGGCTGTCCATCGCGGGCGAGGACGAGGCGGGCGGCACCACGTACCGCAAGGTGCTGGAGGCGAAGCTCGCGCAGGACGGCCTCGCGGACGCGGTGACGCTGCTGGGCGCGGTGAGCGAGGACGTGGTGAAGGACGGCATCCAGCGCTCGCACCTCTTCGCGCTGGCGAGCCTCCAGGAGCCGCTGGGCGTGGCCATCATGGAGGCCATGGCCATGCGCGCGCCGGTGGTGGTGACGGGCGCGGGCGGCGTGAAGGAGCTGGTGGACGACGGCGTGGACGGCGTGCTGGTGCCGCCGCAGGCGCCCGCCGTGCTGGCGGAGAAGCTGGAGAAGCTGGCGCGCGACCCGGCCGAAGCGGTGCGGCTGGGCGAGGCCGGCCGCCGCAAGGTGGAGGAGCAGTTCAGCAGCGAGCGCAGCGCGGACATGCTGGCGCGGATGCTGGCGTAGCCGCGCTCAGCGCACGGCCTTCCAGAAGAAGAGGGCGGTGGCGCGCTTGTTCCGCTTGTCACCCTGCCCGAAGTACGCGGTCGCCGAGTGCACGAAGTCGGCTCGGTAGACGATGAGGCGGTTGAAGACGTTCTCCACCTCCATGTCCGGCGCCCACGCGTTCGCGGGCAGCTTCGTCACGCCGAAGGCCTGGGTGAGGTTGACGCAGCCGGGAGGGCAGGTGTTGCCGCCCAGGCCGCCGCCGGGCATGCGCAGCCGGTAGAAGGACGTGCCCACGTGTTTCACGGGCGGCTTCGGGTGCAGGTAGATGACGCCCGCGAAGTCGCACAGCGCCAGCGAGTCCACGTGCGGCTTCGCGGTGGACTCCTTCTCCCCCACGAGCTGCACGTGGTTGTGGGACAGCGAGCCTTTCGCCGGGGCCTCCTGCTTGAGGGCGCGCACGCCGGCCTGTTCGCAGATCCACTGCTCGATGGGGGCCAGCTCCGCGGGCGTGAGCGCGTGGGGCGCGCGGATGCCGGGCCAGATTTCAGGCCGCCACGGGGCGCCCATCGTCCAGTCCTCGCGGGCCAGGTTGCGCTCGTAGACCTCCAGCGCGTTGGGCAGGGCGTTGTCCTTGATCCAGTAGTCCCGTCCCAGCTTCGGCTTCCGGTAGGGAAGCACGTCGCGGACGGCCGACTCCGGGCGCCGTTGTTCGAGCATGGGGGGCGTGTCAGCAAGAACCCTGCCGTGTTTCACGTGTGTTTCATGCATCGAGCCGGGGCGTTCTGCCCCATCCGCTGGGGGGCCTCGCCTCGCTGGGGCGTTTTGCCCCAGGGTCAATCGCCCCGGAGGGCCGTCGTCGTGAGTCTTCGCGCGGGATGACGACTGCTGATCATCCCGGCTCGCTTCTGTCGGAAACCCATGTGCACCTGCCCTGGATGGACATCCAAAAGACAGACACTGGATGCATTCGGGACGTTGGAGGCGGAAATGGCCGGGTGGGATAGGGTTTCCAGACACTCTGGGTAATCCCCGCAAAGAATGCCATGTCCGTATTGGAAGGTTTTGTCATCATGGCCCCGCGCGGAAACGGAGCTCGGGGGGCACTTCCATGGCTGACAATGAGATGCAGACGTTCGCGGCGCTGGTCATCCAATTCCGTTCGGGGCTCTTGAAGCACGCCCAGCGCATCCTGGGGAACGCGGCGGACGCGGAGGACCTGGTGCAGCACGCGCTGGACGAGGCGTGGAAGGAGCGGCTGCACCTTCAGGGGCCGGAGGCCTTCCGCGCGTGGACGGGACGGGTCATCAACACGCGGGCCATCAGCCTGTTGCGCCACCACCGCGCGGAGCAGCGCAAGGCGGTGAACGCGGGCTGGGTGACGGTGCTCGCGGATGATCCGGAGGAGGCCGAGGGCTGCGAGCTCTGGACCTTCATCCAGGAGAAGGACCTGCGCGAAGCGGTGGAGCGCCTCCCGCCGCAGCAGCGGGAGGTCTTCCACCTGCGAGCACAGGGGCGCTCCTACGTGAGCATCGGCGCCCAGGTGGGCCGCTCCACGGGCACGGTGGGCTGGTGGCTCCATCAGGTGCGCGAACAGCTGCGCGAGCGGCTCCAGCCCATCGCGGAGGAGCGCCGGCTCTCCGTGGGCACGTGGCACTGAAGCCTCAGCTGTTGCTCGCTCTCGCGGCCAGCAGCGCCGGGCCCGCGGCCTTCTCCTCCGGGAGGGGCAGGGGCGTGGCCTCCGCGCGCAGCAGCGGCAGTCCGTGCGGCTGGGCCTGGAGGTAGGCCACCAGCTTCTCTCGCACCAGGCAGCGCAGGTCGAACGCCTTGCCGGAGTCCGCCGCGCTCACCAGGGCGCGCAGCTTCATGGTGCGCTCGCTCAGGTCCGTCACCTGGAGCCCCTGCACCTTGCCGTCCCACAGCCCCTTGGACTCCTGCTCCAGGATGCGCTTGAGCTCCGCGCGCACCGCTGGCACGTCCGTGCGGAAGTCCACGTACAGCTCCGCCGTGCCCAATATCTCCGGCGACACCTTGCTCCAGTTCTGGAACGGCTTCTCCAGGAACTGCGTGATGGGGATGACCAGCCGGCGCAGGTCCCACACCTTCACGACGACGTAGGTGAGGGTGATCTCCTCGATCCACCCCCACTCGTTCTCGATGATGACCGTGTCGCCAATGCGCATGGGCTGCGTGATGGACAGCTGGATGCCCGCGAACAGCGTGGACAGGGACTTCTGCGCGGCCAGACCAATGGCCAGGCCCGCGATGCCCGCGGACGCCAGCAGCGACACGCCCACGTTGCGCACCGCCTCGAACTGGAGGAGCAGCAGCGACGCGGCCACCAGCACCACCGCCACCTCCACCACGCGCCGCAGGATGGCCAGCTGCGTGCGCAGCCCGCGCACCCTCGCCACGTCCGTGCCCTCCGGCGACTGCGCGACCTTGGCCTCCAGGAAGCGCGCGGCCCGGGTGAGGAAGCGCAGCACGAACAGCGCCACCGCCACGATGATGATGGAGCGCGCGCCCAGGTCCACCGTCTCCTGCGCCGGAGGAGGCAGCTTGAGGAACCGCGCCCCCGCCGCCACCAGCATGCCCGCCAGCACGTAGCGGATGCTCCCCTTGCCCGCGGCGAGCATCTCGTCATCCCAGCCGGACTTCGTCAGCCCCGCGGCGCGGGCACCCACCCGCAGCGTCACCGCCTCTCCCAGCCGCCCCAGCGCCCACGCTCCCACGAGCACGACCGCCAGCCCCAGCCACTGCCACGTCTCCAGCACCCACAGCGGGCGCGTGAAGAACACCGGCGGCAGCATCTCCAGCAGCGGCGACCCGTGCTCCTGGAAGAGCGTGTCGATGGCGCCCACCGTGTCCGCGCTGAAGACCCACACCGGGCCTCCTTCCGCGTCCACCCGCTCCAGCACGATGTCCTGGGGGCCTCGAGTCGTGGCCACCTGGCCCAGCACCTCGCGGCGGGCGCGCTCCCCGGGGCCAGCGGGCTCGCGGCCGATGCGCGCGAAGTCCAGCCACAGCGTCCGGTCCAGCACCACCACCAGCCGCCGCGCCAGGGTCAGCCCTTCCTCCGCCTGCGTCTCCGGAGGCAGCCGCGACAGGTCCAGGTAGTGCGGCGCCCGCAGCCCGTCCCGAGCATGCGCCGCCTCCAGGAACCCCACCGCCGTCGCCGTGGGCGTGCTCCGGTCCACCTCCGGCGGAGGCGGCGGCAGCCCCGCGTTCAGCGCGAAGGCCCCCACGGGTCCCAACAGCAGCAACATCCACAGCCACGGCGGCACGAAACGACGCACGGCACTCTCCTGATTCTTAGGTAATTTGAGAACAAACAATCACCCTGGACGGAGGCTGTCCAGCAGTGGTGACGCGGAAGGACAAGGGCAGGACGCGGTGCGGGCG
>NZ_RAWP01000021.1:0-114506 GCF_003668935.1 Corallococcus sp. AB032C
GGCCTACGCGGTGGTGCAGCGCACGCGAGAGCTGGGCATCCGCATGGCATTGGGGGCGAGGGCGGGCCAGCTGATGGGCATGGTGTTGAGCCACTACCTGCGGCTCACGGCGGTGGGGCTGGTGTTGGGGCTGGGACTCGCATGGGGAGCCAGCCGCGCGCTGTCGCACCTGCTCAACGGAGTGCGGCCCACGGATCCGCTCACGTATGGATTGGTGGTGGCGGTGCTCGGCGCGATGGCGTTCCTCGCGGCGCTGTTGCCAGCACGAAGGGCCGCGCACGTGCCCCCGGCGGTCGTGCTCCGGGCGGACTGAGCCCAGGACTATCGCCTTGGGTGAGACTGCACAGGCTTCCGGACAACCCGCTATCCTGCGGAACGATGGCCACTCCTCACGTCCTTCTCCTCACGCTCCTGCTGGACGGAGGCACGCCTCCCGCCTCTTCTGGCACAGCCGCGAGGGACGGGGGCAGCGTCGTGTCTCCGCCCGTGGTGACGAATGCCGACGGCGGTACCACGCCCCGCGCCCCCCTCGTCGCGGAGGGGATTGAATGGCCTGACGACCTGCGGCCCCTGGCAACGCTGGACGGACCGGCGGTTCTCGCCGCCCATGCGGCCTTGCAGCGGCTGCTGGCAGGTTTTCCCAAGGAGTATGCGAAGGACTGCTCATATACCGCCAAGGCCATGGAGGTCTCCGTGGCCCAACACGGCGGGATGTACTTCGTGGAGATCAAGCGAAACGTCGCGAAGTGTGGCTGGGCAGCACCTGGATTCAATCCCTCCGCGCACTGGTACGAATTGTATGCCGTGTCGGCGGACGGGAAGGTCCTGGCGCGCTATCCCTATCATCCCTGAAGGCGCCCCTCCGGCGTGACCTGTGAAACAACACATCTCCGCGTCATTCCATGCGCGCTTCGCTCCGGCATCCCGCCCTGCCCCCGCGCGCAGTGAACGTCAGGGAACGATGCGCTTGAAGTAGAGGACCGTGGGGTGCAGCTCACCATCGGTGTGCCGCGCCCAGTCGGGAATCTCGCCGGCGCGCTGCCACTGGAAGTGCTGGTAGACGGACTCCGCCTTCGAGCCCGCCAGCGTGTCGAGCACCAGCAGCGTGCGCCCCGCGCCCCACGCGTACTGTTCAATCTCCTGAAGCAGCAGCGACGCGAGCCCCTGCCCCCGGGCCCGCGAATGCACGAGCAGCTTCTGCACCTCCGCGCGGTGCAGCCCGTTGGGGCGCAGCGAGGGCGCGAGTTGCACGGTGCCGTCGATGCGACCGTCCACCTCCGCGACCCAGAGCACCAGCCCCGGCCCCAGCGCCGCGAGCACGCCCCGCCAGTACTCCACCGCCGCGTCCCGAGAGAGCGGCGGCAGGAAGCCCACCGACGCGCCTCCGTCGACGGAGTCGATGAGCACTTCGGCCAGCGCCTCCCGCTCCTCGGGGGTCGCCTGTTCGAGTCTCCGGATGGAAATCATCCCCACCAGTCTAGCGGCTCACGGCGTGGCGGGCTTCGGGGGCTTCGGCGCGGGGGTGACGCGGGCACCGGTGCAGCGCAGCAGCTCGTCCATGAGCAGGCGGCGGCCCCGCTCCGGCCGCTCCAGGTGCACGAAGTGCGTCGCGCCCGGGAGCACCACGGCCTTCACGCTGGCCGCGTGGTTCAGGTGCTCCTGGAGGCGCGTGACGTCCTCCGGCCGGCTCCAGAAGTCATTCTCCGCGCGCAGGATGAGCACCTTCGCGGTGATGGACGCTCCGTCCCACAGCTGCCGGCCCGTGGCCAGGTAGAAGCTGTCCTCCAGTGCCCCGGACGGCGCCCGGAAGGCGAACGGCGTGCGTGACGGCCCCAGCGGATCACTCGTGACCGCCTCGCGCTGGAACGACGCAGCCACCTCCGGGTCCCGCCACTTCACCCGCTCCTCTTCCGCCTCGGGCAACTGCCGGTCCCACACGGCCATCAGCGACGCGCCCGTGTTCCACCGGTAGGAGCCCATGCCCTCCGCGTTGAAGTGCCCCGGCCGCTTCGGGTCCTCGAAGTCCGTGCCCTTCCCCAGCATCTTGTGCTCCGCGCTGCCCGCGTACAGCGCGTTGAGCATCACCAGGTGGCTGACGTTGTCCGGGTGGAGGCTGGCGTACATGCCCGCCCAGTGACCTCCCGTGGCCCATCCCACCAACCCCACGCGGCGCTGCCCCGTGCGCGCCTTCACCCAGCCCACCACCGCGTGCACGTCCTGGACGACCTCGTGCGAGCCCACCAGGGGCCGGCCCTTCGCGGGCGTGCTCATGGCCAGGGGCCGCGTGGAGCCGCCATAGCCGCGCGCATCCATGAGGTACACCGCGTGCCCCGCGCGGGCGAGCTCCGCCGCGATGGAGCCGCCCTCGACGGGCAGGTCGAACGAGGCCCGCCCCGGCACCCGCGCGCCGTGCAGGAGGATGAGCGGCGGCAGGTTGGCCACCTGCATGCCCGTGTCCTTCACCTCGCGCACGGACACCTCGATGCCCTCCTCCGACGGCACCAGGAACTCCGCGCGCGTCACCTCCGCCCGCGCGCCGGCCCCGAACAGCGCGCCCAGCACCACCAGCGTCCGGACCACGGCCGCGCCTTCGCGATGCATGACCAACTTGCCCTCCCCGCTCCGTAGACTGATGGCGCGATCCTGCCAGGAGCCCCGCGCGGACACACCTCCCGGCCGCCCCGGCCGTGCAACTCTTGCCGTCCGTGCAAGCCTTGCCGGACCGCACGCGGGGTGGACACGCAAGGCTTGCCGTTCCCCACGCCCTCCCTCGACACGCACCCCAGGGACGCGGCGCTGGCATCCCCGTTGCTCATGTCCCGCCACGTTCCCCGCTGGCGACCCGGCCGGGACGAACCCCGGCCAGCGGACGCATCGCTGGCATTTCCAAACGACGAACGGAGAAGCGACATGCACACGAATCACTTCGCGCGGAAGCTGTTCCTGGCGGCCCCCCTTTGCCTCTTCGCGGTGGGCTGTGGCGGCGACCCCATGATGGACGAGACCCTGGCGGGCGAGGCCCCAGCGGGCGAGGCCGTCACCGAGACCGCCGCCCCCGCCGCCCCCGCCGACGCGGCCCTCGCGACGGCCGAGCAGGGTGTCAACCTGGGCGGGACCTACTGGTGGGGCACCTCCAACAACGGCCTGACCTCCACCGCCATCGGGACCTCCACGGGCCGGACCTGCTTCCTGACCGGCGTCCAGGGCAACCTGAAGGGCACCAGTTGGGCCGGCGCGGGCGTGTACCAGTACGCCGGCAACTGGCAGATCTTCGTCAACCACACCAACAGCAAGGCGCTGAGCACGGGCGTCCAGTGCCTCGACACCGCCACCAACCGCACCCCTGAGATGGCCTGGTACGACGGCCAGGCGGCGAAGCTCCTGGGCGCGGTCACCGCGTCGCGCCGCTGCTTCCTCACGCAGGTGGAGGCCGCGGGCGGCTTCACGGCCAACTCCGACTACGCCCGCGTCTGGAACGACGGCTACAACTGGTACCTGGGCGGCAGCCTGGGCGGCTCCGGCGGCGCCCGCGCCATCTGCGTGGACGTCCCCACGGCCCAGGGCGGCTGGCTGTGGATCGCGGGCAACCCGGGCACCTTCACACACAACCTGGACTACAACCCCGGCGGCGTGGCCTGCCTGCTGTCCGGCATCGGCGGCAACTTCAACACCAGCGACTTCAATGACGGCGTCTCCATCGACTACAACAGCGGCACCCGCTACTGGGAGATGACGGTCAGCAACAGCAAGCGCGGCTGGAGCAACTGCGTCAAGTAGTCCCAGCAAATGTCCGTTTCGCGCGGGGCGGAGGGGGCCCGTCGCGAAACGGATGGCGCATCGCTCGCGCGTGTGGTGTCACCCTCCTGCCGGGCGCATGCACCGCCCGCGCGGGAGGTCACCCACGCCATGCAGGACGTCGACATCAAGACCGCGGATGGAGTGATGGACGCGAAGCTGTTCCAGCCGGAGGGCTCGGGACCGTGGCCGGCGGTCATCATGATTCCGGATGCCTTTGGCATCCGGCCCGTCTTCGAGGACATGGCCCGGCGTCTGTCGAAGTCCGGCTACGTCGTGCTGATGCCCAACGTGTTCTACCGGGACGGACACACCTCGAAGCTGGACCTCCAGGGCTCCTTCGCGGACGAGGCGTTCCGCAAGCGCCTCTACGGCCTCATCGGCGCGCTGACGCCGGAGCGCCTGAAGCTGGACGCGGGCGCGGAGCTGGATTTCCTCTCCCGGCAGCCCTTCGTGAAGGGCCCGAAGGCGGGCGTGGCCGGCTACTGCTTCAGCGGCGGCATCGCCGTGCGCATGGGCGCGGACTTCCCGGAGCGCATCGGCGCGGTGGCGTCCTCCCATGGCGGCCGCCTGGCCACGGACTCGCCCGACAGCCCCCACCGCCTGGTGAACAAGGTGAAGGGCGAGCTGTACTTCGGCCACGCGGACCAGGACAACTCCATGCCCGCGGACGCCATCCACACGCTGGAGGCGGCGCTGAAGGACGCGGGCGTGAAGTACCGCTCGGAGCTCTACCCCGGCGCGCAGCACGGCTATTCGGTGGCGGGCTCGGCCGCGTTCAACGCGGAGGTCGCGGAGACGCACTGGAAGAGGCTCGAGGACCTGTTCGGCCGCACGCTGAAGGCCTGAGCCCTGAGCCCGATGTCCCCTGTGCGGCAGCGGCTGCTCTCCATCTTCGGCGGCTCGGTGGGCAACCTCATCGAGTGGTACGACTTCTACGTCTACTCGGCGTTCTCGCTGTACTTCGCGCAGGCGTTCTTCCCGGACGCGGATCCGCTGGTGCAGCAGCTCAACACCGCCGGCGTGTTCGCGCTGGGCTTCCTCATCCGGCCGGTGGGCGGCTGGTGGATGGGGCTCTACGCGGACCTCCGGGGCCGCAGGTCCGCGCTGACGTTGTCCGTCACGCTGATGTGCCTGGGCTCGCTGGTCATCGCCGTGTGCCCCACGTACGCGCGCATCGGCGTGGCGGCGCCCGTGGTGCTGATACTCGCGAGGCTGCTCCAGGGCCTCTCCCTGGGCGGCGAGTACGGCACCAGCGCCACCTACCTGAGCGAGGTGGCCACCTCCCGCCACCGCGGCTTCTACAGCTCCTTCCAGTACGTCACGCTCATCATGGGACAGCTCCTGGCCACGCTGACGCTGCTGGTGTTGCAGCGGCTGGTGTTGACGGGCCCGCAGCTGGAAGCGTGGGGCTGGCGCATCCCGTTTGGCATTGGCGCGGCGCTGGCCATCTTCGGCTTCTACATGCGCCGCAACATGGTGGAGACGGAGGCCTTCACCCGCGAGGCCGCGAAGAAGTCCGAGCACCACCCCATGCGGGAGCTCTTGCGCCACCCGAAGGAGATCGCCGTCGTGGTGGGTCTCACGATGGGCGGGACGCTGGCCTTCTACACATACACCGTCTACATGCAGAAGTTCCTGGTGAACTCCGTGGGGCTGACCCGGGATGAGGCCACGCTCATCTCCGCGGGCTCGCTGTTCCTCTACATGTTCCTCCAGCCGGTGCTGGGGTTCGTCTCCGACCACGTGGGACGCAGGCCGGTGCTGATGGGGTTCGGCGTGCTGGGCACGCTGTGCACGGTGCCGCTGCTCACGGCGCTGACGCGGACGCGGGACGCCTTCACCGCGTTCCTGCTAGTGATGGCCGCGCTGGTCATCCTCTCCGGCTACACGTCCATCAACGCCGTGGTGAAGGCGGAGCTGTTCCCCGCGCGCATCCGCGCCCTGGGCGTGGGGCTGCCCTACGCGCTGACGGTGTCCCTCTTCGGAGGCACCGCGGAGTACGTGGGCACGCGCCTGAAGCTGGCCGGGCGCGAGGAGTGGTTCTTCTGGTACGTCACGGCCTGCATCTTCTGCTCGCTGCTCGTCTACACGGTGATGCCAGACACGCGGCGCCACAGCCGCATTGACGCGTCGTCCTGAAGCGCTTGGTGGGAATGCCTGTCCCGGGCGGGACGTGATAGACGCGCGCGCCCATGACGTCTCCACTCCTGACGCTTCCCCTGCTGCTGTGCCTGGGACAGTCCCCTGAAGCCACGCCCACCGAACCGCCCTTCCAGGCGCGGCTGTCCGTCCAGGGCCTCGACGAGGACATCGATGCCGATGGCTCGGCCACGTATTTCCATGCGGCGCTGGAAGGCCATACGCCGGAGCTCGCGTCGGGCCTGCGCGCGGAAGCCACGCTGTCGTTCTTCCTCTCCACGCCGGCCACCCAGGGCATTGCCTTGCAGGACTTCGGCAGCAACCTGCGGCTGCGCTACCGGCCCCCGGGCTGGGAGTCCGGAGAGGGACTCGCAGTGGCGGTCCACCCCATCACCACGTCGCGGTTGTACATGGGCTTCACGTACCCGGTCACCTGGGAACGGCAGGCCTTTCCCCGCCGTTCGGGAAACGAGTCCGCGCTGGAACTGCGCCTGTCCCGGCGGCGATGGGATGCGTTCGTGGCCATCAAATCCGCCAACGTGCTTGATGACCTGAGCCTGGACTTCTCACGCCGTTATGCCCTGCTCGCGGGCGGATTCCTGGACGTCACGCCCGAGCTGCGCCTGGCCTTGAAGGGCACGGTGCTCGACCGGGGCCAGGTGCCCGCCGCCGCGAACTTCGGCATCGAGATGCACGTCCCCATGCGCGGCGCCTCGCTGGGCGCGGTCTGGCACCGGGGTGCCCCCATCGGGAACAACGTCGACCTGAAGCTCTACCAGGGCGACCCGACCTTCTTCGAACGCTTCTTCGAGCCGGAGACCTACCCCGGCGGCTTCGCCGCGTCGGTGTCGTTGGAGGGGAGCCTCTTGTCACAGGGACTGCTGGATCCGGATGCCTTTCTCGAACGGACCACGCAAACGGGGGGCGCGGGAGCCCTGGAGGCACGGGTGAAGCAGGGCTTCTGGCGCGCGCACGCGCTGGCCTACGTCCGCACGCTCTCCTTCATGCAGGTCGACGCGCCCGGGCTCCCTCCGTACCAGGCCTTCATGAACGACTCGGAGACGCGCGCGGAGGTATCCGGCACGCTGAGCAGCGACTACCACCTCCAGGACTGGGGCCTGACGCCCGGGCTGCTCGTGCGCCTCACCCGCCCCGCCTCGCTCCGGAACCCGCCGGTGGGCCTCCCGGGCCGCAACTACACCGCCGTGTTCCAGGCGCCCAACATGCTCACCCTTCTGCCCGAAGGCGAGGACCCGGGGCTGGTGGTGACGGTGAAGGCCACGGCCCGCTGGGACCTGGGAGCGGTTGCCGGCGTACTGGCGGAGGTCTCCTACACGCACGACCCGAACCGGACCCTCTTCGAGGATGACGTCACGGGCGTCGGAGCGCCGGTCTTCCAACCTTCGAACGCCGTGGGCTTCAACGTGCTGCTCCAGGCCCGCTTCTGACGCTGGGAGTCAGGAGGGGGGATTGGCGTCCGTGCGCGGCCGGGTGCGAGGATGCCGCTCCGCCCACCATGCGCAACGCATCCGCCCGCCCCCTCTCCGAGGCCTCCTCGGTCCCCGAGTCCCCCGTCGTCCCGCTCGTCCAGCCCGCGGTCCGGCTGATGGCCCACGCCGCGGCGTGGCTGATGCTGGTGGGCCTGCTCACCGGCGGCTACGTCTCCGCGGCGATGACGGGCAAGGTGCCAGCGGATCCGCAGATGGCGCTCGCCGCGCACCTGAACGCGCTGATGGGCACGTTCTTCCTGCTGGGCGTCGCGTGGACGCTGCCCATGCTGCGCTACGGCCCCGTGGGACAGCAGCGGCTGGCCTGGGCGGTCATCGTCGCCAACTGGGCCAACTGGGGCATCACCTGCGTGAAGGCGTGGCTGCGCGTGTCCGGCGTGGACTTCATCGGGCAGCCCACCAACGACGCCGTGTTCGGCGCGCTCACGGTGTCGGTGGTGCTGCCCGCGCTCGTCGCCGCGGGCGCATGGGTGTACGGCTTCCGCCGCGCAGAAGCCCGCTGACGTCAGAAGGCCGTGCGGGTGAGCGCGAAGTCGGAGCCCGCCCAGGCCGTCTTGAAGCGCTGCTGCACGGCGTTGGCTTCTGCCGTGCGCCCCTGCCCCTTCAACGATTGCGCGAGCCCGAAGAGGGCCCAGCCATTGCCGGGGTTGCGGCGCAGGTCCTCCCGGTAGACGGCCTCCGCGGCCTTGTACTGCTTCGCGTCCAGCAGCGCCGCGCCCTGGAAGTGACGCACGGGGTAGAACCAGTCACTGGGCTCTGAATAGGCCAGCTGATCCGCGGCGCGCACCGCGTCCTCCCAGCGCGTCAGCGCGTCAGCGCAGCCCTGGCGCTCGGAGATGGAGGCATCGAGCACGCGGGCCGCCACGTCCAGCACGTCCTTCGCCGAATTGTTTCCGGCGGTCATCGTGTCGGGAACGTTCGCGGCCAGCTTCACCAACTCCGCGTGCTCCGCACGGGCCTCCTTGAACTCCCCATTCGCCGCGAGCGCCAGCCCGTGCGCGTGCAACCACAGCCCCGTCAGCACCGGGTACTTCGGGTCCGGCCGGGGCTCCGTGAGCAGCGCGTCGTAGCGCCCGAAGCGCACCATCGCGAGCAGGGGTTCCGAGGCGAAGAAGTCCATGCCCGGCATCTCCTTCAGCATCTCCGGCGGCAGGACGTTCGCGGACTCGCGCGCGGCGCGGATGGACTCCCCCGCGCGCCCCTCCATGGACGAGGAGAACGACAGAAAGCCCCAGTTGTGGGCCAGGTACATCGGGTAGTAGCCGATGGGCTCCACCTGGCGCAGATAGTCATTGTCCGCTTGGACAGCGCGGCGGTTGCTCTCCGAGGCATCCGCGTACCGGCCTACCCGCTGGTAGATGTGCGCCGGCATGTGCACCACATGGCCCGCGCCGGGCATCAGCCCCGGCAGCCGGTCCGCTGAAGCGAGCGCGCGCTCGGGGTGATCCGAGGCCTCGACGGCGTGGATGTAATAGTGATTGGCGCCCGGGTGGTTCGGCGCGCGCGCGAGCACCGACTCCAATCGCGAGACAATCTCTCCCGTCCCTGGCGCCGGCTTGCCATCTAGCGTCCACAGCTTCCACGGGTTGAGGTTCATCAGGGACTCGGCGAAGAGCACCTGCACGTCGTTGTCGTCCGGGAAGCGCTTCGCCACGTCGCGCATGGCGTTGGCGTAGGACTGGGAGAAGGGCTTCATCTGGTCGGGCGTGCGGGGCTCCGGCCCGCCGTAGCGCTGGGACAGCGCGCCGATGAGCGCCTGCTCCGTGGGAGTCGCCGTGGGGGCGAGCGCCTGGGCCTTTTGCAGGGCCGTCCATGCGGTCCCGGCCCGGTCCGGCAGCATGGGCACGTTGTAGTTGGGCCCGAGCACCAGCGCGACGCCCCAGAAGCAACTGGCGCAGGAAGGATCCAACTGCGCGGCGCGGGCGAACGAGCGCGCGGCCTCGTCGTGGTTGAAGGCATACGTGAGCCGCATGCCCTGGTCGAAGAAGGCCTGGGCCTCGGGAGACCGGGTCGTCACCTTCCGCTGGAAGGTCCCCAGGTTGTCGAAGAGCACCGCGCCCTGGGCGAGCGAGGTCAGGCTCGACAGCGCGGATGGCTTGCCATGCGCCCCGTGCGCGGCCGCGCCAGCATCCGGCGGGCTGGCGTCCTGCGCTCCGGCATACGTCCCCGGAACAATCAAAGACGGGATGAGGATGAACAGGAGTTGCGCGCGCATGAGGTCCCCCCGGGCCTGCGATCTCCCAGGAACGGTGGGGGGACCTGGCGCATGCGGCAATCGGCTCCGGGCGGGGTGTCAATCCAACCGATGAACCCCTTGCCCGGGACGCGTCCGGCGGAACCGGAGCCAGTCATGACAACCATGTTAATTTGGCATTCCCAGGAATCCTCATGCAGTGCCGCATGGCGTCCCTGGGAGGAAAGAGCCTGCCGCCATGTCGTCCCGTCGAAGCCTGTCCTGGAGCGTCGCCGTCCTGTTGTCCTTCGCGGCCACCGCGGCCTTCGCGGAGCCATCCGCGCCAGCCTTGGAGATGGCCGCACAGGCAGTGTGCGCCGCCACCGAGGTCATGTCGTCCGAGCCTAGGCCCGAGGAGGCCGCGAGCCTGATCTGTGTCTCCGTCCGGTGCTCTTCCGAGGACGACTGTTGGAACGCGTGTCCCAACGCGCGGTCCGTGACCTGCGAGCGCAACGCCTGCTCCTACCAGCTCCCGGGCGGTGGCGGCGGTGGTGGCGGCCCGACGTGCCCGTCCACCCGCTGCATCGATGACTCGGATTGCGTCTGCGGCACGCGTCAGGGGTATTGCAACAACCGCGCTTGCACCTACTGACGCGGTCAGAAGTTCAAAGCGATGAGGGGGACGGAGGGGCGGGGCTGCCACTGCCGCGAGCGCAGGCCATCGCGGCGAGCCTGGAGGTCCCGCAGTTCCGTCTCCAATTGGGTCTTCTCTTCGACGAGCGCTGCGCGGCGGGCCTTGTTCTCCCGCGCGAAGCGCCTGGCACCGCCCCCACACGGGCCATGGCACGCGGGCCGCGCTGGCTATAGTCGGACGCCCGATGAAGAAAGCACGCACCGCGAGCCTCACCCTCGATGAGTTCCTCCCCTATCGCCTGTCGGTCGCGGACAACGTCGTGAGCCAGCGCATCGCCCGCGTGTACGCGGCCGAGGACGGCCTCTCCACGCAGGAGTGGCGGCTCATCGCCGTCCTGGGCGAGGACGGGGAGCGCTCGCAGCTGGAGCTCGTCCGGCGCACGCGGATGGAGAAGGTCCCGGTGAGCCGCGCCGCGCGCTCGCTGGAGGAGCGCGGATTGGTGCGGCGCGCCACGAGCCAGAGCGACGCCCGCTCGCGGCGCCTGACGCTGACCGCCTCCGGGCGCAGGCTCTACCAGCGGATCGCCCCCGCCGCGCTCGAAGCGGAGGCGGAGGTGCTCGCGGAGCTGTCGCCCTCTGAACGCGAGGTGCTGCGCTCGCTGCTGGAGCGCGTGGAGCGGGCCGCCATCCGCGCCCTCAAGCCCGGCCCCTGAGCCTTGCCGGATTGGTTACATCTGTTACTATTTCGGGCGCCATGGAAAACGTCCGCCATCTGACAGGCCTTGGAAACGAGCACGCATCGGAGGCTGTCGCCGGTGCGCTTCCCGTAGGCCAGAACACGCCCCAGCGCGTCGCGTTCGGCCTCTACGCCGAGCAGCTCTCCGGCACCGCGTTCACCGCGCCGCGCGGCGTGAACCGGCGCACGTGGATGTACCGGCTGCGGCCCAGCGCGGGCCACCCGGCGTACCGGCCCGTGGAGGCCCGCACGATGAAGAGCGGACCCTTCCGGGAGGTGCCTCCCTCGCCCAACCGGCTGCGCTGGAGCCCGGCGCCCATGCCCACCACGCCCACCACCTTCCTGGAGGGCCTCTTCACGCTGGGCGGCAATGGTTCCCCGGCCGAGAACGCGGGCGCGGCGGTGCACCTCTACGCGGCGACGGCGTCCATGACGGACACGGCGTTCTTCAACGCCGACGGTGAGCTGCTCATCGTCCCCCAGTCCGGGACACTGCGCATCGTCACGGAGCTGGGCGTGCTGGAGGTTCCGCCCGGCCACGTCGCGCTCATCCCTCGCGGCATGCGCATGCGGGTGGAGCTGCCCGGCGGCTCCGCGCGCGGCTACATCTGCGAGAACTACGGCGCGCAGTTCCGGCTCCCGGAGCTGGGGCCCATCGGGTCCAACGGCCTGGCGAACCCTCGCGACTTCGTGGCGCCCCACGCGGCGTATGAAGACGTGGAGCGCCCCACGCGCGTGGTGCAGAAATTCCAGGGGAACCTCTGGGAGACGACGCTGGATCACTCGCCGTTCGACGTCGTGGCGTGGCACGGCAACAACGTGCCGTACACGTACGATCTGGCGCGCTTCAACACCATCAACACGGTGAGCTACGACCACCCGGATCCGTCCATCTTCACGGTGCTCACGTCGCCCAGTGACACGCCGGGAACGGCGAACTGCGACTTCGTCATCTTCCCGCCCCGGTGGATGGTGGCGGAGAACACCTTCCGGCCGCCCTGGTTCCACCGCAACGTGATGAGCGAGCTGATGGGCCTGGTCCACGGCGTCTACGACGCCAAGGCGGACGCGTTCCTGCCCGGCGGCGCGTCGCTCCACAACTGCATGAGCGCCCACGGCCCGGACCGCAAGACGTACGAAGCCGCCGTCGCCGCGGAGCTGACGCCGAAGAAGATCGACAACACGCTCGCCTTCATGTTCGAGACCCGCTGGGTCATCGCGCCCACGCTCCAGGCCATGGAGAGCTCCGTCCTCCAGAAGGACTACGACGCCTGCTGGGCGGACCTGCCCAAGGCGAAGATGCAGTCCTCGGGAGGCGGCCAGTCGTGAAGCTCGCCTCGGTCGACGCAGGAAGAGACGGACGGCTCGTCGTCGTGACGAAGGACCTGTCCCGGCAGGCGGATGCGTCCGCCATCGCGCCCACGCTCCAGGCCGCGCTGGATGACTGGGACCGCCACGCGCCGGCCCTGCGCGCGCTGTCGGAGCGACTGGAGCGCGGGGAGGTTCCGGGAGCCCCCTTCGACCCCAGCCGGTGCGCGGCGCCCCTGCCCCGCGCCTACCAGTGGGCGGACGGCTCCGCGTACGTGAACCACGTGGAGCTGGTGCGCAAGGCACGCGGCGCGGAGCTTCCGCCCTCCTTCTGGACCGACCCCTTGATGTACCAGGGCGGCTCCGACGGCTTCCTCGGGCCGCGTCAGCCCATCCCGCTCGCCGACGAGTCGTGGGGCTGCGACATGGAGGGCGAGGTCGTGGTGGTGACGCGCGACGTACCACCAGGTGCCACGCGCGAGCAGGCCCTGGGCGCCGTCGTGCTGGTGGGATTGGTCAACGACGTGTCGCTGCGCAACCTGATTCCGAACGAGCTGGCGAAGGGCTTCGGCTTCTTCCAGTCCAAGCCCGCGTCGGCGTTCTCTCCGGTGTTCGTCACGCCAGACGAGCTGGGCACCGCGTGGCGGGAAGGCAAGCTGCACTGCCGCCTGGAGGTCTTCCTCGACGGCGAGCCCTTCGGCCGAGCGGACGCGGGCGTGGACATGACGTTCGACTTCGGAATGCTGGTGGCCCACGCGGCGAAGACACGCTCGCTCTGCGCGGGCAGCATCGTGGGCTCCGGCACGGTGTCCAACCGGGGCCCGGACGGCGGTCCCGGTAAGCCGGTGAGTGCGGGTGGGGCGGGCTACTCGTGCATCGCGGAGGTGCGCGTGGTGGAGACGCTCCGGGACGGTGCGCCGAAGACGCCGTTCCTGAAGCGCGGCAACCGGGTGCGCATCGAGATGCGGGACGACTCGGGCGCCAGCATCTTCGGCGCCATCGACCAGTCAGTCGGCGGGTAGGCGGGGAAGAAGGGGCCGCTTTCGTCAGGGCCCCTTGTTCCACCCGTCCGGCGCGCAGCAGGATTCACGCGCGCCCCCATGCTCCTGACCCTATCGACGACCCATTCGCCCGCGACGGACCTGGGCTACCTGCTGCACAAGAACCCGGAACGGCCCCAGTCCTTCGAGCTTCCCTTCGGACTGGCGCACGTCTTCTACCCGGAGGCCTCCGCCGGCCGCACCACGGCGGCGCTCCTCCTGGAGGTGGACCCCGTCGCCCTGGTGCGCGGCCGTCCGTCGTCCGGAGGCCAGGGCGGCACGTTGGACCAGTACGTCAACGACCGACCCTACGTGGCGTCGTCCTTCATGAGCGTGGCGCTGTCCCGCGTCTTCGGCACCGCGCTGTCGGGGCGCAGCAAGGACCGGCCAGAGCTGGCCGCACAACCCCTGCCCTTCTCCGCCCGCCTGTCGGTGCTGCCCTGCCGGGGCGGTGAAACCTTCCTGCGCCGCCTCTTCGAGCCGCTCGGCTACACCGTCACCGCGACCCGCCACGCGCTGGACGAGACGGTGCCCGCGTGGGGGGACAGCCGCTACTTCACCGTGACGCTGGAGGGACACGTGCGCCTGGGCGACCTGCTCTCGCATCTGTACGTCCTCATCCCGGTGCTCGACGACGACAAGCACTACTGGGTCGGCGACGAGGAGGTGGAGAAGCTGGTGCGCCACGGTGAGGGCTGGCTCGCCACGCACCCGGAGCGCGAACAGATTGCCCGCCGCTACCTGCGCCACCGCCACAGCCTGGCGCGCGAAGCCCTGGAGCGGCTCGCGGGCGACGAGGCCCCCGAGCCCGAGGAACGCCAGGAGGCGCGCAACGCCGAGGAGGCCGTGCTCGAATCACGCCTGAGCCTCAACGAGCAGCGGCTCCAGACGGTGATGACCGTCCTCCAGGAGCACGGCGCCGCGCGCGTGGTGGACCTGGGCTGCGGCGAGGGCCGGCTGCTCAAGGCCCTGCTGAAGGACCGCCGCTTCACCGAGCTCGTCGGCATGGACGTGTCCCACCGCACGCTGGAGATTGCCCACGACCGGCTCGGCATCGAACGGATGCCGGACCTGCAACGGCAGCGCGTGAAGCTGCTGCACGGCTCGCTCCTGTACCGCGACCAGCGGCTCGCGGGCTTCGACGCCGCCACCGTCATCGAGGTCATTGAACACCTGGACATGCCGCGCCTCGCGGCCTTCGAGCGCGTGCTCTTCGAGTACACGCGACCGGGCCTCATCCTCCTCACCACCCCCAACGCCGAGTACAACGTGCGCTTCACCTCGCTCCCCACCGGTACCTTCCGCCACCGCGACCACCGCTTCGAGTGGACCCGCGCCGAGTTCGAGGCGTGGGCGGCGAGCATGTGCGAGCGCTACGGCTACACCGTGAGCTTCCGGCCGGTGGGCGAGAACGACGCGGAGGTCGGCGCGCCGACGCAGATGGCGGTATTCACGCGATGAACATCCACATTCCAGAGCTGTCACTCGTCGTCCTGATTGGGCCGTCCGGCTCGGGGAAGTCGACCTTCGCGCGCCGTCACTTCAAGCCCACGGAGGTGCTCTCCTCGGACACCTACCGGGGCGTCGTGTCCGACGACGAGAACAACCAGGAGGCGACGAAGGACGCCTTCGAGACGCTGCGCTTCGTCGCGGCGAAGCGGCTGGCGCGGGGCCTGCTCACAGTGGTGGACGCCACCAACGTGCAGCCGGAGTCCCGCAAGGCCTTCGTGGAGCTGGCGCGCGAGTACCACGTGCTGCCCGTGGCGCTGGTGCTGGACGTGCCGGAGCGCACCTGCATCGAGCGCAACCAGCAGCGGCCGGACCGCGCCGCCAGCTTCCGCTTCGTGCGCAACCAGGTCTCGCAGATGCACCGCTCCATGCGCGGCCTGGAGCGCGAAGGCTTCCGCCACCTCCACGTCCTCAAGCCGGACGCCATCGAGCGCGTGGTGCTGGAGCGCCAGCCGCTCTGGTGCAACCTCAAGCGCGAGCGCGGGCCGTTCGACATCATCGGAGACATCCACGGCTGCCGCGAGGAGCTGGAGGCGCTGCTCGCGAAGCTGGGCTACCAGGTGCGTCCGCGCGCGGACGGCACGCCGGGCGTCGACGTGCGCCCACCGGAGGGTCGCAAGGCCGTCTTCCTGGGCGACCTGGTGGACCGCGGCCCGGACATCCCGGGCGTGCTGCGGCTGGTGATGGACATGGTGGAGGCCGGCACCGCGCTGTGCGTGCCGGGCAACCACGAGATGAAGCTGCTGCGCAAGCTGCGCGGCAGCAAGGTCAACGTGTCCCACGGCATGGCCCAGACGCTGGAGCAACTGGAGAAGGAGCCGCCGGAGTTCCACCAGCGCGTGGCGAAGTTCATCGACGGGCTGGTGTCCCACTACGTGCTGGACGACGGGCGCCTGGTGGTGGCGCACGCGGGCCTGAAGGAGAGCATGCAGGGCCGGGGCTCCGGCCGCGTGCGCACCTTCGCGCTCTACGGCGAGACGACGGGCGAGACGGACGAGTACGGCTTCCAGGTGCGCTTCAACTGGGCGGCGGAGTACCGGGGCCGCGCGTCGGTGGTGTACGGCCACCAGGCCGTGCTGGAGGCCGAGTGGGTCAACAACACGCTGTGCGTTGACACCGGCTGCGTCTATGGCGGCCAGCTCACCGCCCTGCGCTACCCGGAGCGGGAGCTGGTCTCCGTCCCCGCGCAGCGCGTGTACTGCGAGCCGGTGAAGCCCCTGGCCGCTCCGGCTCCGTCCGGCCTGAGCGCGCAGCAACAGGCGGATGACGTGCTGGACCTGGAGGACGTGCGGGGCAAGCGCGTCATCTCCACGCGACTGGCCGCGAACGTCACCCTGCGCGAGGAGAACACCACCGCGGCGCTGGAGGCGATGAGCCGCTTCGCCATCGATCCGCGCTGGCTCATCTACCTGCCGCCCACCATGTCGCCGTCGGAGACGAGCACCGAGCCCGGCTTCCTGGAGCATCCCCAGCAGGCGTTCGACTACTACCGCAAGGAGGGCGTGGCGCAGGTCGTCTGCGAGGAGAAGCACATGGGCTCGCGCGCCGTCGTCGTCATCGCGCGCGACGCGGACGCCGCCCGCCGCCGCTTCGGCGTCACCTCTGGCGAGACGGGCGTCTGCTACACGCGCACCGGCCGGCGCTTCTTCACCGATGAAGCCCTGGAGGCCGCGCTCCTCGCGCGCGTCCGGGCGGCGCTGGACGCGTCCGGCTTCTGGGAGGAGCTGAAGACGGACTGGGCCTGCCTGGACTGCGAGCTGATGCCCTGGTCGCTCAAGGCCCAGGAACTCTTGCGCGACCCATACGCCGCCGTGGGGGCTGCCTCCCGCGCGGCGCTGACGGACGTGGTGTCCGTGCTGGGGCAGGCCACCGCCCGGGGACTGCCGCTGGGCGAGCTGGCCGCGCGTTTCACGGACAAGGCCACCGACGTCCAGCGTTACGTGGAGGCGTACCGGCGCTACTGCTGGCCGGTGACGTCGCTGGACGACGTGCGACTGGCACCATTCCACCTGCTGGCCACGGAGGGCGCGACCCACGTGGACAAGGACCACGTCTGGCACATGGAGACGCTGGCGCGCGTGTGCCGCGCGGACCCGTCGTTCCTGGTGGCCACGCCCTACCGCGTCGTGGCGCTGGAGGACGCGGACGCGGTGGCCGGCGGCGTGCGGTGGTGGGAGGTGCTCACCGCGCGCGGCGGCGAGGGCATGGTGGTGAAGCCGTTTGGATTCGCGGTGCGCGGACGCAAGGGCGTGGTGCAGCCCGCCATCAAGTCCCGTGGCACGGAGTACCTGCGCATCATCTACGGCCCGGAGTACACCACGCCCGCGAACCTGGACCGGCTGCGCCAGCGGGGCCTGGGCACCAAGCGTTCCCTCGCGCTGCGCGAGTTCTCGCTGGGCGTGGAGGGACTGGAGCGCTTCACGAAGAAGGAGTCCCTGCGCCGCGTGCACGAGTGCGTCTTCGGCGTGCTCGCCCTGGAGAGCGAGCCCGTCGACCCGCGACTCTGACTCAGTAATTGAACTGGAGCTGGAGGCGCGTCACGTGCCCCTGCTCCTGTTCATACGGGTAGCGCGACGAGGTGCGGTCCGCGATGACGTAGGCGGCCGTCAGCTCCAGCGCCTTCCAGATCTGCCACTCCGCGCCCAGCTCCAGCTCGCGCACGTCGTAGCGGGGGGCGTTGGTCTCGAACTTCTTGCCGCCCTTGTAGAGCGTGCCGCGCACGTAGGGGATGAGCGACACGCCCACCACGCCGTCCAGCTTGTACATGAGCTGCGCGTAGCCGCCCTGCAGGTTCCGGCTGTCGATGAGCAGCGCCTCGTCAGGGAACGAGCCCAGCGACGGCCCACGCCCGATGTTGTATTCCGCCTGGAAGCCCAGGGGCTGCGGGTAGATCATCAGGCTGACGATGGCGCGGGCATCCACCATGTTGGGGCCACGCGCCAGCGCATAGGCCGCGTCATCTCGCGGGGCCGCGCTGAGGTTGAAGCGGCCGTAGTAGGCGCCGGTGCCGACCTCCACGTACTGGGAGCCGAAGAGGAAGGGGTAGCTGACGCGCGCGACGGCGTGCGGGCTGTTGTTGCGCTCGGCGCGGTTGGCCGTCTGGCCGTTGTAGACGCCCAGGCCCACCACGCCGTAGTCGCCAGAGCCCTTGAGGCCGCTGTCGACGAGGAACTTGAAGCGCTCGCGGATGTGCGAGGGCGCCCAGTAGAAGAACACGCCCACGTCGCGCTCGTCCTTCAGCGCGCTGTTGATGGCGTCGTTGCGGTCCAGCGCGAGGCGGTTCTGGCTGGACTGGAGGTTCTCGAAGCCGAACGGCACCTTCGACTGGCCCACGCGGAAGCGGAACTCCTTCTTCGCGTCCACGAAGATGTCCGCGTACCAGTCCCGCATGACGGCGACGTTGTACTGGTCACCGATGACGGAGGCGAAGTCCGGCTGCAGGTAGATGGACACGTGCGGGTGCACGTCCCCGAAGATGACGAGCCGCGCGCGGCGAATGCCGAAGCCGGTGTCCTTGCCCAGGAAGCGGTCGCCCTGGTCGTTGATGAGCGAGTCGTTCACCCGGAAGCTGGGCAGCCGGTTGTAGCGGACCTGCGTGTAGCCCCGGAGGCGGATGCTCTCGTACCAGGGCTTGCTCTTCTCCTTCTCCTTCTCCTCCGCGGGCGGCGGCAGGGCGGCGGGAGGCACGACCTCGCCCTTGGGCGCGGACTCGGGCGGAGTCTCCTGGGCCAGGGTGGAGGAGGAGAAGAAGAGCGCGGTACCAGCCAGCAGGGCCTGAAGGACGGAGCGGTGGGACGAAGCGAGGGTCATGGGTTCGTGGGAGACGGGCGGGGAGCAGGGAGGGACCCGCCCGGTCCCGTTGTGGCGCTCCCGTTACCGAAGAGCGCGGCCCTCCGCCACACACCACCCCCCGTTGTTGCCACACCGTTACCGGCGACGCGGTCCTGTCACACGAACGAGCGGCCCGTGTCACACGCCCGTGACACGGCCCTGCCCCCCACCCCTGAACGAGTCATTCCCAGGGTTTGGCTTGGAATCAGCGGCCCGAGGCAACCGCCGTCACGCTTTCGCGACAATCCCCTTCGGGCGGCATTCATCCGCTCCCCGGCAGCCGTCCGCCGGGCCCGCACCGGGTGTCTCCGTCACCCGCGAGAAGCGACATGACCTCGATTGGCAAGCCTGGTTCGCGCCCCACCTCGTCCCCCGTGAGCACGCAGCCGGTGAAGGCTCCCGTCACGGCGAAGCCCAACGTGGTGAAGGCCGCTGTCGCGCAGCGGATGAAGGACGGCTTCGACTCGGCCCCGCGCTCGGGCGCCGCTTCCCGGCCGGTGCTGTCCGCGGAGATCCGCTCCAATGAGGGCACTGGGGGCGCCCTGGGCAAGGCCGCGGGCAAGGCGGCTGGCGGCATCGGCGAAGCGCTGGGCAAGATCGCGGGCCGCGTGGGCAGCGCCCTTGCCGGGCCCCAGGTGAGCACGAACGCGGACGGCCGCACCGTGGTGGACCTGGGCGCGGGCAACAACACCGCGACGGTGTCGCAGAACAAGGACGGCGGGCTGACCATCAAGTCCGGCAGCGACACGGTGACGCTGACCGCGGAGCAGGCCAAGGGCGCCATCATCAACGGCGGTGACGGCAACGACTCCATCACCGTGGACGCGAGCGTCACGCAGGACATCACCCTGGACGGCGGCGCGGGCGACGACAAGCTCACCGGTGGCAAGGGCAACGACACGCTCATCGGAGGCGCGGGCAACGACACCCTCATCGGTGGTGACGGCAAGGACACGCTGAAGGGCCAGGACGGCGACGACTACCTGGAGGGCGGCGCGGGCGATGACCGCATCATGGGTGGCGAGGGCCGCGACGTGCTCTACGGCCTGGACGGCAACGACTACCTGTCCGGCGGCAAGGGCCGGGACTACATCGACGGCGGCGCGGGCAATGACCGGGCCTACGGCGGCGAGGGCGACGACCAGGTCATCGGCGGGCGCGGCGACGACACGTTGAGCGGCGGCGCGGGCAACGACGCGGTGGCGGGCGGCGCGGGCAAGGACACGGTCCGTGGCGGCACGGGCACGGACAAGCTCTACGTGGAGGAGGGTGAGACCACCGCCGACGCGGCCGAGGGCGAGCGCGAAATCGTCGACATGACGAACGCCGACCAGCGCGGCCGCTCGGTGACGGTGTCGGGCAGCGCGGACTTCCAGGCGCGCGTGCAGTCGGACCTGGACGCGATGCGCTCGCTGCCTTCGGGCCAGGACCTGCTGCGCACGCTGGATGACAGCGGCCACACCACGACCATCAAGGAAACGTCCAGCGGCAACTCCGCGTCCGCGCAGAACAAGGACGACGCCTGGTTCAACGCGGACGGCACGCCGGGCAAGGGCACCAACGGCACGGTGAACTACAACACCACGCGCATCTCGCTGGGCAGCGAGGACTGGATGAACCGCCCGCCCGTCGTCGCGCTGTTCCACGAGATGGTGCACGCCTCGGACTACGCCAACGGCACGCTGGCGCTCGGTGAGAAGGACGGCGTGAACAACCGCGAGACGTCCGCGGTGGGCCTGCCCATCGACCTGGACCAGAATCCGTCCACGCCGGACGTGGTGCAGGGCGGCCGCCCCGGAGAGAACGTCCTCCGCGACGACCTGAACCTGCCCACCCGTCCGCGCTACTAGGCGCTGTCCCGAGCGGCCTTCTGGATGAGCTCCAGCAGGGAGCGCAGGTGCGGCTCCGTCACCGGCTCCACCAGCCGGACCGAATGCCTCCTCCCGCCGTCATCCTCGATGGTGACGGCGTAACTCGTCCGGTCCGCGCCCGACGTGGGACCACCGCCCACGGTGGCCGGCTGTTCGAAGAAGCGGGCCTCCCGCACCCGCCGCTGGAGCGCCTCCGCCATGGTGGGAGGCAGGGCCGCCAGGTCCACGGTGCGGGGCCTGGCGAGGCCAGGGAAGAAGGCGACGCCTCCCTCCCGTTTGAGCTCGATTCGCATGTCCCGTCGACCCCAGGGCCTAGTGCTTGCGCTGCACCGGCTGCGCGGCCTGCTTCTGCATCTGCGGCGTCCAGGCCACCTCGCCCGCCCGCTCCTTGGCGATCTTGATGCCCACCTGGCCCCAGGCGTCGCGGACGATCTGCTCTTCGTCGCCGCTGCCGTAGAGCTTGGAGGCCGCCAGCACGGTGAGCCGGGCGAAGGAAAGGAACGTTGCGTTGGACTTCAGCCTCGGGTCGCGCAGCGCCTCCAGCCAGATGAGGCCAGCCTTCTCCCACGCGTAGCCCTTGAGGTTCGTGGCCGCGACGCAGAAGGCCTTGTTGGGAATGCCGGAGTTGATGTGCACGCCGCCGTTGTCCTCCGTCGTGTTCACGAAGTCCGTCATGTTGGCCGGCTGCGGGTCCTTGCCCAGCACCGGATCGTCGAACGCGGTGCCCGGGTCCTTCATGGAGCGCAGGGCCTTGCCCTGGACCTTGTCCGTGAGGAGCCCCTCGCCAATGAGCCAGTCGGCCTGATCCACCGTCTGATTCAACAGGCGCTGCTTCACGAGCGAGCCGAAGCAGTCCGACACGGACTCGTTGAGCGCGCCCGCCTGGAGGAAGTAGGCAAGAGGCCCCTCGTGCTCCGTCACGCCGTGGGTCAGCTCATGCCCGATGACGTCCACCGCGATGGTGAAGCGGTTGAAGAGCTCGCCGTCGCCATCGCCGAACACCATGCGCTGGCCGTCCCAGAAGGCGTTGTCGTAGCCGCTGCCATAGTGGACGTGCCCGAGGAGCGGCATGCCGTTGCCGTCGATGGAGTTGCGCCCGAAGACCTCCCAGTAGAGGTCATACGTCGCGCCCAGGCCGGTGTAGGCCTCGTCCACCGCCGCGTCGCCGGTGTCAGGCTTCCCCTCGCTGCGAACCTCCTCGCCCGGTAGGGCCTCGGTATTCTTCACATTGTAGATGGTGCGCTGCCTGTGGCTCTCCACGACCATGGGGCCGGGAATGAGGCGCAGCGATGCCTGGGGCGAGCCACTGATGGACAAGCGCATGGCGCGCATCGTGGTGTCGATGGAGAGCGTCCGCAGGGCCTGCGCGCGCTGTTGCGGCGAGCCGTTCTGGGCAATTTGACGGCTGACGTACGGCGGCAGGATGCAGTGGTGGGAATGCCAGATTCGGGTGTTGCAACACATCACCGTTCTCCTTCTGCAGGGGGTACCAGGAGACGATGGTGATGACGGCGGGCCGTGCTCGGGACACGGGACGGCAGGGGCCTCCCGGTCGCCAGGGCGACCTTGCGGCGACTCGCGCTCAGGCCTGCTCGCGTGGCGTCACGGCGATTCCCGCCAACGCGTCGCGCAGCCGGTCGGGGATGGCCACGGCCCTCCGCGTCCGCCGGTCCACGAAGACGTGCACGAGGTGGCCGTGCGCCGCCGCCTGCTCCTCGCCCTCCTTGAAGATGGCGATGCCGTAGGTGACCGAGCGGTTGCCCAGCCTGTCCACGCGCAGGCCCGCGCGCAGGCGGTCCGGATACGCGAGCGGGGCGCGGTAGGCGCACTTCGACTCCACCACCAGCCCGATGACCTCCCCGGTGTGGATGTCCAGGCCGCCCTCGTGGATGAGGTAGTGGTTCGCGACCGTGTCGAAGTAGCTGTAGTAGGTGACGTTGTTGATGTGGCCGTACACGTCGTTGTCCATCCACCGCGTGGTGATGGGCAGGAAGAAGCGGTAGCGGTCGGCCGTCTCTGCGTCGGACACGGGAGAAGCCCTCCAGGTTCGGGTTACCAGTAGCGCAGCGCCTGGCGGAACAGCTGCGTGAGGACGGGCCGGGTCATCTCCCGGGGCGCGTTCTGGAGCAAGCGCTGCTGCGGGAAGGCGCCCTCCGTGAGCGCGTCCACGTCCGCCACCGTGTAGCCCACGCCCGGCAGGCCGTTGGGCACGCCCACCGCGCGCATGAGCTGGACCACTCGGCCCGCCAGGACCTCGCCCGCGTCCCCGCTGCCCGCGCCGCGCACATCCGCGCCCAGGAAGCCCGCGGCCTCCAGGTGGCGCTCGGGGCTCGCTGACGCCGTGTAGCGGAACACCGCTGGCGCGTTGACGATGACGGCCAGGCCGTGCGGCACCAGCGGTTCGTCCTGGGGATAGCCGGAGGGACGGAAGTCGCGCACGCGCCCGGCCACCGCGTAGGCCATGCCATGCGGAGCGTGCACGTCCGTGAAGACGACGACGTCCAGCCCCGCGGCGAGCAACGACTGGCGCACCTTCTCGAAGTGCGGCAGCCGCGCCACGCGCGCGTCGGAGAACAGCGCCACCCGCTTCATCCCGAGCGCCCGCGCCCGGTCGCCCACCTCGGAGAGACAGCCGGGGCCGAAGGTGATGCGGGAGGTGTCCACCGTGAAGGCGCTGTCGCAGCCTTCCTTCACGGCGGGGTAGTGACAGCAGCCCATGCGCGCTCCTTGGCGGACGTGTCCCGCCCCAATCTACAGGGCGGGACCGGGATGGGAGTCCCCGCGAAGGGCCGGTGTCAGGGTTTGTGCAGGACGGCGGTGTCCCCCACCATCCACAGCTCCGACGAGGACGGCGCCCACACGCCCCGGAGGACGCGACGGGTGCCGGTGGTCTCCGCGTTCCACTTGCCGCCGTCGAAGCGCAGCAGCGTGCCGTTGTCGCCCACCGCCCAGACCTCGGTGGCGGAGCGCCCCATCAGCCCGTTGAGCTGGGACGAGGTGCCGCTGGCCACGGGGAGCCAGAGCGCGCCGTTGTAGCGCAGCAGCGTGCCCTCCGCGCCCGCGGCCCAGACGTCGGACGGCCCGCTGCCCCACACGGCCTTCAGGGCCTTGTTGGTGCCGGAGGTCATCGTGCTCCAGGTGGTGCCGTCCCAGCGCAGGAGGGTGCCGGCGTCGCCCACCGCGATGGCCAGCGAAGGCCCCTGCACCCAGACGGCGTTGAGCGTCGCCTGGACCTCCGTGGGCTTCCGCGTCCAGGTGGTGCCGTCGAAATGGACGGCCTGGCCGGACGCGCCCACCGCCCAGATGTCCGCCGCGGATACGCCGTGGATGGCGTTCAGCGCCAGCGACGACTCCGCGGTGTACTGCGTGATGAAGCGGGCTCCGTCGAACCGGTAGATGCGGTCATGGAAGGAAGACGTCACCCAGACGTCTGTCGAGGAGGCCGCGTAGACGCCCGTCACGTCGTCGACGGGGGAGAAGTCCAGCTGCGGCTCGATCCAGCCGCCGCCGTTCCAGTGCAGCACGCGGCCCGGGTCCCCCACCGCCCACACGTCCGACGGCCCCGTGCCATGGAGGGCCCGCGCCACCCTCAAGGTACGCAGCGGCGCCTGGGAGGTCCACGCCTGCCCGCTCCACTTCTGCACCTGCCCGCCCGAACCGAAGGACCACACGTTGTCAGGCCCGCTGCCGGTGATGGGCCCCACGGCGTCCTCGTCCGTGTCCGTCCACTTCGTGCCGTTGTAGACGTAGCCGAAGTCCTCTCCCCCCGACAGCACCAGCGAGGGCGACGCGGCGTACACGTAGAACAGCTGATCCGACGAGCGCAGGGACTGCTCGATGCCCGCGGGCGTGGTGCGGAACACCTGGCCGTAGTCGTCACAGAAGATGCAGGGGTCATCCGAGGCGACGGTCCAGACGTCGTTCGGACCGGTGCCCGTCACCTCGTGGAAGTCGATGTCCGTGGTGCCCGCGTCGATGCCGGAGACCGCATTGCCGTCGTACCGGCGCAGCGTCCCGGACTGCCCCACCATCCAGACATCCGAAGGCCCGCTGCCCCACACGCCGTTGAGGTTCTTCGTCGTGGACACGTCCACGCCCTGGAAGCCGCTGCCCTGGTCGCGCCGCACGGTGCCGTTGGCGCCCACGGCCCAGATGTCGCCCGGACCGGAGGCCCACACGGAGTTCAGGTCGCGCGTCGTCCCGGAGTTCACCGGAGAGAAAGCACCGCCCGCCGTGGAGTGGAGCACGGTGCCGCCCGC
This sequence comes from Corallococcus sp. AB032C, assembly GCF_003668935.1. Classification (NCBI taxonomy): domain Bacteria; kingdom Pseudomonadati; phylum Myxococcota; class Myxococcia; order Myxococcales; family Myxococcaceae; genus Corallococcus; species Corallococcus sp. AB032C. The sequence goes on from NZ_RAWP01000021.1 coordinate 24,806, forward strand.
GCCCACCATCCACACGTTCGTCGCGGAGAGGGCGTGCACGTCGCTCAGCGACGTCAGCGTCCCACTGGCCACGCGCGTCCAGCGCGTTCCGTCCCAGTGCTGGATGAAGCCGTCCTCGCCCACGGCCCAGCCGTCATTGGCGGCGCTGAAGTGCGCGCCCTTGAAGCTGTAGCCATGGGGCAGCGGATACTCCCAGCACCAGCCGTCGCTGCACTCGCGGTTCGCGGCGGGGATGCCACACGTCTTCTCCACGCCGCGCCCGCCGCACACCTCTGGCGCCGCGCACGTCCCGCAGGAGACGGCGCCACCGCAGCCATCCGGTTCGGTGCCGCACTCGACCCCGGGGCTGCACGCCGTCTTGATGTCGGGGCAACCACAGACATTGTCTTCGCCACCGCCGCCACAGATGGCGGGCGCCGCGCAGGTGCCGCAGTCGAGTTCGTGGCCACAACCGTCCGTCGCATCGCCGCAATTGAAGCCCCGCGACTCGCACGTCCTGGGAACGCAGTTGTCATCATCGTCCCCACAGCCGGCGGCGAAGGTCGCCACGAACAGGACCACGAGCAGGCGCGAAGTCCGCACCGCACCTACCGCGAAGGAGTCGTCACGGGACATGGGCATCTCCAGACCGGACGCGGGACAGAACCCCGCGAAAACACGTGAAACGTGGCTCCGGTGCGGAAGGAAGGTTGCAAACGGCGGTCCGGTTGGATCGTCCGCACGTCCAAGTCCCTACTTTCGTGGATGCGTCATGCTCGACGTGTGGCGTCAATCCAACGTGGTACGTGAGCGCGCGAGCGCCGCGCCCGACACCGCGAGCACGAACAGCCCCAGCGCGAGCAGGTCGTTGCCCATGTCCGCGAGCACCTGGTCCTTGAGCAGCGCGCCCCGGACGATGCGCAGGAAGTGCGTGACGGGGATGATTTCGCCCAGCACCCGCGCCCACGGCGGCAGGCCCAGGAAGGGGAAGGCGAAGCCGGAGAGGAAGATGGACGGCAGCATGTAGAACATGGACATCTGCATCGCCTGCAGCTGGCTGCGCGCCACGGTGGAGATGAGGTAGCCCAGCGACAGGTTGCCCACGATGAACAGCACGATGCCGCACGCCAATGCCAGCCACCCCGCGGGCGTGCGCGCCATGGGCACCGAGAACAACCCCCGCGCCATGCCCAGGACGACAACGGTCTGCACCAGCCCCACGACGACGTACGGCGTGAGCTTGCCCACCATGATCTCCGCCGGGGTGGCGGGCGTGGACAGCAGCGTCTCCATGGTGCCGCGCTCGCGCTCGCGGGTGACGGCCATGGCGGTCATCATCACCAGCGTCATGGACAGGATGATGCCCAGCAGGCCCGGAACGATGTGGAACGGGGAGCGGCTCTCCGGGTTGTAGCGCCGGTGCACCACCACCTCGAAGGCGGGCGCGGTGGACCGGGGCGTCCCCAGCCCCAGCCGTTCGTTCCGCAGCGCCTCCGTGGGCAGCACGCTCACCGCGGCGAGCGCCCCCGCCGCGGCCTGCGGGTCGGATGCGTCCGCCTCCGCGAGGATTTGAGCGCGCTCGCCCTTGAGCACCCGCCGGCTGAAGTCCGGTGGGATGGTGATGCCGAGCATCACCTGTCCCCGGCGGATGAGCTGATCCAACTCCTCGTCGGAGCGCGGCAGGTAGCGCACGTCCACGTAGCCGGTGCGCTCCAGCGCGGCGACGACGGAGTTCGCCAGGGTGCTGGTGTCGTGGGACAGCACCGCGGCCGGCAGGTGCCGGGGATCCATGTTGATGGCGTAGCCGAAGATGAGCAGTTGCATCACCGGCATGAGGAGGATCATCGCGTAGGTGATGCGGTCGCGCCGCAGCTGCGTGAACTCCTTGAGCAGCACGGCCAGGATGCGCGGAAGCGAGCCCGTCATGACGTGTACCGTTCGTCGCGCTCGCGACCCATGAGTTGGATGAAGACGTCCTCCAGGGAGGGCGTCACCTCGCTCCACCGGTAGGGCTCCTTGCGCCAGGGGACGAGCGCGGCCTCCAGGGCTTCACGCTTCAGCCCGCTGACGTGCACGGCGGCGCCGAACGCGGAGGCGCTGAGCACGCCGTCCGCCTGGGCCAGCAGGTGCGCCGCGCGGTCGATGCCCGGCCCCTCCCCCAGGAACGTCACCAGTCCGGAGTCGCGGATGAGCGCGTCCGCCGTGCCCCGCGCGATGAGGCGCCCGTACAGGATGTAGCCGATGTCGTGGCAGCGCTCCGCCTCGTCCATGTAGTGCGTGGACACCAGCACCGTGAGCCCGCCCGCGGCGAGCGTGTGGATTTCGTCCCAGAACTCACGGCGGGCCTTGGGGTCCACGCCCGCGGTGGGCTCGTCCAGGAGCAGCAGGCGGGGCTCGTGCATCGTCGCGGCCGCCAGGGCCAGACGCTGCTTCCATCCTCCGGAGAGCGCTCCCGCGAGCTGACGGCGGCGGTCGAAGAGGCCCAGCCGGTGGAGCGTGTCCTCCACCCGCTCGCGCCGCTGTTGCAAGCCGTGGACGCGCGCGACGAAGGACAGGTTCTCCTCCAGCGTCATGTCCTCGTAGAGGGAGAACTTCTGCGTCATGTAGCCCGTCTGGCGCTTGATGGCGTCGCCCCGGGCGCGAAAGTCCAGGCCCAGCACGGTGCCCTCGCCGCTGTCGGGCGTGAGCAGCCCGCACAGGAGCCGCAGCGTCGTCGTCTTGCCGGAGCCGTTGGGTCCCAGGAAGCCGGTGATGCGTCCTGCGTCCACGGCGATGGAGACGTCCCGCACGACGTGCCGGTCGCCAAAGGACTTGTTGAGCCCGCGCACGTCGATGGCCCGCTCGTTCATCGGTCCGCCTCCACGGGTGCCTGCTTCAGCGGTGTCACGTCGATGGGCTGCCCGGGCAGGAGGCGCGTGGGCGCGGAGGGCACCGCCTCCAGCAGGAACACCAGCTTCTGCCGCGTCTCCAGGCTGTAGATGATGGGCGGCGTGTACTCCGGGCGCGAGGCGACGTAGTCCACGCGCGCCGTCATCCCGGTGTCGCAGCCGTCGCAGGCGATGGCCACGGTGGTGCCCGGTGGGAAGGACGCCACCCTCCCCTGCGGCACGTAGAAGCGCACCTTCAGCTGCGCGTCCGGGATGATGCTGACGACGGGGGCGTTGGGCACGGCCCACTCGCCCTGCTGGAAGAGGACGTCCTCCACACGGCCCACGACAGGGGACACGGGCGCGAGCTCCACGACCTGTTGCTCCGCGGCGGTGACACCCGCGCGTCCACTGGCGAGCTGGGCGCGGACGACCTCCAGCTGCGCGCCCGCCGCCGCCACGTCCGTGCGGGCCGCGTCTCGCTGGGCATGAGCGCGCGTCGCCGTCGCGCGCAGCAGGTCCAGTTGCTGGGGCGTCACGGCGCCCTCCACGGCCTTCTGGACGGCGACGAGCCGGGCCAGATCCGCGTCCGCGCGGTCCGCCTCCGCCTGCGCCGCGGCGAGCGAGGCACGCGCGCGGGCCACATCCGACTGGCGTGCGAGGAGCTGTGCTTCGACTTGCCCCACCTGCGCCCGAGCCTGGTCCGCCCGCGCCACCAGCGACGTGGGCTCCATGCGGAACAGCGGCGTTCCCACCTCCACGCGCTGTCCGCGCACCACCGCCACGGACGCCACCATGCCGGCCACCGGCGAGGACAGGTAGACGTTGTCGCTGACGACGAAGCCGGTGAAGCGCGGCGGCGGTTCCGGGGCCGGCCGCCGCAGCCACAGGATGCCGCTGACGATGACGGCGACCAGCACCGCCCCCGCGACGATGCCTCGCTTCGAGTGTTTCTTCATCCTGCCCGGTCCCGACACCCGTGCCTCCTGGCGCGGCCTCGCCGCGATTGGAGCGCCCCCCGAGCGCGGCACTTCCACGCTACGCCTGCCTCGCCCAGGGGGTCCGCGTCCAGCTCACGGGCAGCTCCTGAACCCGTGTCCTGGCGTCACCTTGAGCACCAGGCGTGCCAACACTGAACGCCAGGGAGCCCCCGGGGGCAGGGCCCTCACCTGTTCGGAGTTCCGGCGCCGGACGCCGGGTCGCCGGAATGCCAGACGCTCAGCGCGTCAAAACATACCATGCGGATTGTCATTATTTACAGGGAAGTCGTGTAAAGAGCCTTTTCATCCACTGCACATGTTTCGCGGTGTCATGCGGCCATTGGCTGCGAGGGAGAGGTATGCGGAAGCTGTCCATGATGGGCGTGATGCTGTTCGGCGCACTGATGTCAGGGTGTCAGGGTGAGGACTGGGAGCCGCCCGCGCACGAGCAGCCCGGCGGGGCGACCACACGGCAGGCGGTCGTCTCCCCGGAGCTCGCGGCGTCGCTCGCGTGCGTCGAGACGTATGTCGGCGCGGGGACCTGCGACTGGGCACACTGGAGCGAGCTGTGGGAGACGTGCCAGACCTACGAGCACGCGGAGCTCGAGGACGGCCTCTTCCTGGATGAGGTGCAGGCCGAGAACTGCACGGCGGCCAACTGGACCGCGCTGCGCGAGCAGCTCATCGCCCCGCGCGCGCCGCTCGTCCGCGTGCGTGAAAGCTGTAACGGTGTCTCCCAGGTGATTCAGGAAGCCGCATCCAACGGCTGCCACACCCTCCCGCAGGCCGCGGGCGCCTCCTTCGTCGACGTGCCCATCGGCAAGGCCGTGACGCTCCATGCCGCTGGGGACTGCACCGGCGACTCGGTCACGGTCGACACCGACACGAACCTCTGTGAGACCTCGTTCGGGAGCGGCGCGAGCGCGAACGACCAGGTGCGTTCGTTCCGCGTCCAGGACGTCGAGGTGCTCCCTTCGGCGCACCGCTATGACTGCGCTGGCAATGAGTCGACCTGCGTCAGGAACTACAACGGCGTCAGCAGACTGGGCGCCATCAACACGAAGCACACCGTCAAGGTCGTCCGCATCACCCTGGATGGCAGGACGACGCCCGCCCTCAGCACCATCCAGAACACCATCCGGGGTGTGTACCGCGACTTCGCCGTCGCGTCTCGCGGCCAGGTGAGCCTGGAGTTCACTGGCTCCCAGACCGTGCAGGTGACGAGCAGCAACTGCACCACCGCGAAGAACCAGGCCCGCCAGAAGGCCAACTCGAGCGCGTTCCTCACGGTCTTCGTGCTGCCCGGCGGGATGTGCTCCACCTCGAACGCCGGCTCGCGCAGCGTCTTCCTCAAGGGCACCCTGGCGCGGGACTATGCCCACGAGATCGGGCACGTCCTCGGCCTCGCGCACAGCAACGTGCGAGACCCCTCCACCGGCCAGGTCCGCTCGTCCGCGGACTCGAGCAGCTTCATGAGCACCTTCTCGGCGGACAACTACAACCTCCCGCAGCTTCACTGGCTGGGGTGGACGAAGAAGGAGGAGCTCGTCGGCATCAACCCGGCCATCGACAGCAGTGGCTCCACCGAGGTGACCCTCCGTCCGGTGGGCACCAACGCGGACAGCACCAGCAGCCTCCCGCTGGGCGCGGTCTGGGAGATTCCTGGCACCGATCAGCGGCTGTTCATCGCCGTCCCGAAGCCGCGCCTCAATGGCACGAATCAAATCGAGGGCGGCACGGTGTTCGCGTACCGGGCCCCCAAGTGCGTGGGCTGCACGGGCATGGCCATGGGCACGATGCAGATGGCGCGGTTCGGTCCCAAGTCCGTCAATGAGCACGAAGCGAGCGGCCTCTTCCTCAAGCCGGTGGGCTACACGAGCAGCTTCGTCCAGGAGGGCGGGAAGAGCGTCGAGGTGTTCACCTCCGTCACGCTGCGCATCCGGAAGTAGAGGCCGTCCTCGGCACCGGGAGTGTTCGGATTTCCGACGCCCGGTGCCGGGTCTCCGAACACGAAGGGGGCGGAGAGGAGGAGGCCCCAGGGCACACGGGCTGGGGCATCCGCCTTGCTTGGGCATAGCGTAGCGCCCACGGTCCAGGAGGACGCGCCTTGCATTCCCTACCCCCGCCCACGTCCGCCGGAGTCGAGCAGGTCCAACGCGAGGCGTTCTCGCGGATGTTCCGGCAGGTGACGAAGGTGCTGTCGTTCCTGAGTCCCCTGCCGGTGGTGATGGTGTCGCTGGGGCTCATCGGGGACACGTCCGCCTGGCGCCGGTGGTGTGTGGCGTTGGCGTTGGCGCTCGTGGGGGTGGGGGTGGGGGCCATCGTGGTGTGGCGGCGGCAGCCGGTGGTGTCGCATGAGCCGGGCAGGCTGTTGCCGGTGGTGGCGTTCCCCCTGTTCACGGTGGTGAACCTGTCGCTGGGAGGGCTGGAGAGCCCCCTCATTCCGCTGATGCTGCCGGCGTCCCTGGCCACGGCCATCCTCTTCACGCCCGCGCGGGCTCGCAGGTGGGCGGGCTACCTGCTCGCGCTGGTGGGCGTGCAGGCGGCGGTGACGTTGACGGGCGCGGTGGAGGACCTGGTGCCCGCGCTCTTCGGCGGAGGTCCGCGCGCGGGACACAACAACGCGCTGCTGCTGACGATGCTCGCGGTGACGGTGTTCCTCGTCATGTGGACGAACTTCATTGGCATCCACCTGCGGCGCACGTACCGCGGAATGGTGCGCACGGCGCTGGATGCGCGGGATGAAGCACTGAGCGCGCACGAGGAACGGGTGCGCTCGCTCACCACGCTGTCGGGAGAGATTGCCCACGAATTGAAGAACCCGCTGGCGAGCGTGAAGGGCCTGGCCGCGATGATTGCCCGCGAGGTGGAGGGCCGGCCCGCGGAGCGGCTCGCGGTGCTGCGCCGGGAGGTGGACCGGATGCAGGAGATCCTCGAAGGGTTCCTCAACTTCTCCCGGCCGTTGCTCCCACTCAACGAAGCGCATGTGCCGCTGGATGGCCTGTGCCGGCAGGTGGCGGAGCTGCATGAGGGCATGGCGGGAGAACGTGGCGTGGCATTGAGGGTCACGGAGGGGCCGCCGGTGGAGGCGTGGTGCGACGCGCGTAAGGTGCGGCAGGTGTTGATCGACGTGGTGCAGAACGCGCTGGACGCCGCGCCCCGAGGCACCACGGTGGAGCTCCAGGCCTGGACGGCCCCGGAAGGAGGAGTCCGCGTGGAGGTGCGGGACCTGGGTCCCGGGCTCGCGGCGGAGGTGCGCGAGCGGGTCTTCGAGCCGGGCATCACCACGAAGCCCCACGGCTCCGGTCTGGGACTGGCCCTGTCACGAGCCCTGATGCGTCAGCACGGCGGAGAGTTGAGCCTGCGCGCCCGTGAGGGCGGAGGCTGCGTGGCGGAGCTGAGCCTCCCGGCCGCGCCCCAGCCGGTCGAAGCGCAGCGAAAGGAGGCCGTGCCATGAAGGCCCGCGTACTTGTGGCGGATGATGACGCGGGCGTGCGCTACACGCTGCGCGGTTTGCTGGAGGACGACGGGCTCACCGTGGAAGAAGCCGTGGACGGAGAGGCCGCGCTCGCGCGCCTGGAGCAGGAGCCGCCCGTGGACCTGGTGCTCAGCGACCTGCGCATGCCGCGAGTGGATGGCATGGAGTTGCTCCGCCGCGTCGCCGCGCGCCCGCATGCGCCCCGGGTCATCCTCATCACCGCGCACGGCTCGGAACGCCACGCCGTGGAGGCCATGAAGCTGGGCGCGCTGGACTACTTCCGCAAACCGTTCGACGTGGACGACGTGCTGGCCGTCGTGCGCCGGGCGCTCGGGATGGTCCGGCTGGAGGCGGAGAACGAGCGGCTGTCCGGCGAGGTGAACCTGCTGCGCTCGCTGGTCTTCGTGTCACCGTCGATGGCGCAATTGGCACTGCTCATCCAGCGCGTGGGCCCCCGCGACGTCACCGTGCTGATCACAGGAGAGAGCGGCACCGGCAAGGAGCGCGTCGCCGAGGCCCTGGTGCGCGCCTCTCCGCGCGCGGACAAGCCCTACGTGCGCTTCAACTGTGCCGCCCTCACGCCGGAGCTCGCGGAGGCGGAGCTCTTCGGCCATTCGAGGGGCGCGTTCACCGGAGCCGTGCGTGCCCGGCCCGGCCTCTTCCGCGAAGCCTCCGGTGGCACCCTGCTCCTGGACGAAGTGGGAGAGCTCGCCCTGCCGCTCCAGGCGAAGCTCCTGCGCGTCTTGCAGGAGGGCGAAGTGCGCCCCGTGGGCGAGGACCGCTCCTTCCCGGTGGACGTCCGCGTCCTGGCCGCCACCCACCGCGACCTGCCCCAGCGCGTGGCGGAGGGCCGCTTCCGCGAGGACCTCTACTACCGCCTCAAGGTCGTGACGCTCCAGGTGCCCCCGCTGCGAAGCCGCCCGGAGGACATCGCCGCGCTCGCAAGGCACTTCCTCGCTCGCCACACCGAGCGCTTCCACATGCCACCGGTGACCCTGACGCCCGCCCTCCTGGAGCGCCTCATGGCCCACCCCTGGCCCGGCAACGTGCGCGAGTTGGAGAACGCCCTGGAGAGCGCCGTGGTGCTGTCCGCCGACGGAACCCTGGACCTGGAGCTGTTGCCCGGAGGCGCCAGCGCGCCCGCGTCCCAGGCTCCGGCCAACACCGGCGCCACCCTGCGCGAGAAAATGGATGCACACGAGCGCGAGCTCATCCTCGCGGCGCTCGCGGCGTCCAAGGGCCAGCGCACGGAGGCCGCGAAGGCGCTGGGCATCGGCCGCGCGACGCTGCACGACAAGCTCCGCAAGCACTGCATCCTGGACGCTGCCGAAGAGACGGAGCGCTGATGGCTCACGGCTCCAGAGGGACGGGCTCCGGTGCCGTCTTCACTTCACAGGCGTAGTTACCGGAGCGGGCTCCGGGTGTCCGGGGATGGCAGGCGAGGACAGGCAACGGCGGGGCGCCCGCGGGAAAGGGGAAGCGGCCTTCGGCCAACTCACACGCGGGCGCGGAGGGGTTGAACCAATCGCACGCCCTGGCCGGCAGACGCTCCATCGGCCACCACTCCGACTGCCGGCTCCGGCGCTCGTCGCAGACCTCCTGTGGCTCGCCAGGGTCGACACAGTGGAAGTCAGACACCTTTGGCGTCCTCGGGCGAAGTTCCAATCGTTTGCACCAGCGGAGCTGGACCCGCCGCTCGCATGCCCTTCGCACGCGGGAGCACCCAGGGGCTTCGGTCAACTCGAACGCGCGTCCCTCCCGCGACACCCCGAGCATCACCCGGTGCCCCGCGTACCCCTCCGTGAAGAACGGTAGGCCCGCCTTCCACAGCGCCTCCGCTTCTGGATGAAAAGCAGGTTTGGCGGGAGGCATCTCAGGAGGAGCCAGCAGACGTCCCCCCACCGCATTGATGTCACACACCTCGCAGCTCACGGTCTCACTCTGGAGCGCCACCGGCACCGGCGGAAGGACACCCGTGCGGAGCCAGGTCAGTTCGCTGTCATTGGACGAAAGGACCCTGCGGCTTCGCATGCAGATCCAGGCCTCCTCCGGGCTGGTGTCGCCGGCATAAAGCAACCATGTCTCGCCCCGGGGCAGGTTCAGGACACAGTCACCGCCCCTCCCGTAAGGGAGCTGCAACACCTCACCTGCCTTGACGCTGCCCTTGAAGGTCTCCAGGACATCCACGGTGGCGAAGCGTTCGGACGGGTCTTTCGAGTCCCGGACCCGCCCCAGGTAGATGAACCCGGCCTGTGCCCGAGCCTCCTCCAGCGCGCCGGAGAGTCCCTGCGTGCGACGGATACATGAGCAGGCCCATCCCGCCGCCGGCACTACCAGCCATCCCACCAGCACCGCGATCCACCACGCGTTCCTGACCATGGAAGGAAGTTTAGCCATACATTGACCTGAGAGGCAGGAATGACAGTGAATACGCAAGAGTGTGACGCCGGGAGGCGCGGAGCATGGAGCTCGACAGGTCCGACCACGAGTGCCTGGCCCGTTGGGCCGCCGACTGCGCCGAGCACGTCCTCACCTTCTTCGAACAGGAGTTCCCGGAGGACCACCGTCCCCGCCAGGCCATCGAAGCAGTACGCACGTGGCAGCAGGGACATCTGATGCTCACCGACGCAATCGTCGCCGGCTTCGCCGCGCACGCCGCTGCCTCGGATGCCACCTCGCACGCCGCTGCATGCGCCGCGGCCCGCGCCGCTGGACACGCCGCCGCCACCGCCCACGTCGCCAGCCACGCGGCACAGGCCGCCACCTTCGCGGCCACCGCTGCCGCCCATGGCGCGGCCGAAGTCTCGGACGCCGCCGAAGCCACCGCCCGGGAACGCGCCTGGCAGCGCCAGCAGCTGCCGGAGCACCTCCACGCCCTGGCGCTTCCTGCCCGGAACAATCGCTGAACGCACTGCGCGTGCGCGACGCAACCCGGCCATGCCTCCCACCCGGCATTGGCTCGGCCGCGCCATTTGACAAAACCTGCAAAATCCGTTTTCCATTTTTACCATGAACTTCAAAAAGTCAGTGTTGTGCACGGTGGTGCTGGCCTCTGTCGCCTGTGGCGGCGAGGCCTTCGAGGGTGAATCGGTCGCGGCGGAGGACCTGTCCACCACGCGGCAGGCGGCCTTCTCCGGCGTGAACGGGACGGTGTGCGAGGAGAGCCCGTACAACTGCAAGCTGCGGCCCTCCGGCGGCAACCGCGTGCAGACCAATGACCCGGACGACAATGACGCCTGGGGCATCACCACGGGCGTGCCCATCCGCGACGGCAACGGCACCGTGGTGGGCACGTCCACCCGGACGAGCTCCCTCTTCAACTACGGCCAGACGCGCACGTTCGCCGGCGAGCTGCACGCGTTCGCGACGTCGACGTCCAACTCCAGCTCCGGCTGGCTGCCCATGTCCGCCATCCTCGGCCGCACCTCCTTCGAGGACAAGGTCGGCCACGTCTCCGCGCTGAGCTCCGGGCTGAGCAAGATGGCGTGCTACGCCGTGCGCAACTCGCACGACCCGGCGCTCGAAGTGAAGAAGGTGGTCTACGACACGACGTCGTCCAACGAGCGCGCGGGAGACTATCTGCCGCTCGTGCGCGCCAATGGTCTGCGCTCCGCGAACCTCACCTTCAACGTGCCGGGCTTCGGCCTGGGCGGCGTCGCGGTGGACCACTTCCCCGCGGGCACGAAGTTCCAGCGCCTGGACGTGCCGACGAACTCGGGCGCCCCCTCCATCGACATCCCGCTCTGGGTGCTGGACAGCGCGGGGCGCTACCGCCAGCAGTCCGGCACCATGAAGTTCATCTACGGCTATGTCATCGCCGCCACCAGCACCCGCCGCAACGGCTGGATGGCCTATGACGCGCTCGAGGTCAGCTCCGGCTGTCCTTGAGTCACGGCGCCCTTCAGCGAGGGTACGCCTCCAACCACGCGACGCCCCGGCGCAGCAGCCCGCGGGCGTCGAAGAGATGTGACACGGCCTGGGCAACGCTTCCGGAGCGGCCGATTCCCTCCGCCAGGCATTGCTCTCCAATGCGCGTGAAGGGGTCCACGCTGGACGCGCGCAGGGCGTCGGTCACCGGCTCGCTGGTATCGAACTCCTCGAAGTCCACCCAGCGCCGCTCGCCGTCGACCTGGAGCGGCCGCTGGTAGCGGACCACGCGCTTGCCGGGGAGGTCCGCCAGGTGCTCCGCGTGGTGCAGAATCGTGAGTGTCTCCAGCGGAGCCCCGAGCATCAGCACCTTGCCCTCCGCCTCCACCAACCGGGCCAGCGGCGAACGGGGGCCATAGCCATAGTGGAAGGCGTGGTCCGCGCAGAGCCACTCCGCCCGCGGGCCGATGGCGACCATCCCTGCGTCCGGATGGTCACTGCGGACCGCGCTGGGCCAGGTCCTGAGTGTCTCCGCGAGGATGCCATGGTCGCGGGTGGCCCTCGCGGTGCGCTTGTCGAAGGTGGGGATTTCGTCACGCAGGCGCGCGTCCTCGAAGTCCTCCGGCTCCACGCCCATCTCCCAGTCCAGGTAGGCCATGAGCGTGCCCCGGCTTCCCACCGTGTCGAGCAGCGCCTGCACCACGGTGTTCACCCCACCCAGCACGGGACCGAGGCTCCGGAGACCGGCATGGACCATCACGAGGTCGCCCTCCTCCAGGCCCAACCGCCGCAATGAATCCCTCAAGTCGGTCCGGGTGGCGGGGGTCGCCATGGCTCCATCCTTCCTGTCGCAGGGCTCTGGAGGATAGCAACCGCCCCGCCCCGTGGGACGCTGTAGGTCTGTGCTTCTGCTCGCAATCGCCTGACACCGACAGACGGACTGGGGGGCACGAGTCGGTGTGAGCAGCCTCCCCGCTCGGGGGCGGACGTCCTCCGGCGAGGGGGAAGCAGCGTGAGAAGAATTCGGAATGGGATCGTGACGTGGCCCCTGGCGCTGCTGCTCCTCGCGGCCACCACCGCGAAGGCCAGCACCCAGGAGAAGTCGGAAGCCTTCGAGGCCCGCGCCGTCCGGTGCGGAGAGGTCCTCACCCGGAACACGCGGCTCACGCGCGACCTCGTCTGTGCGGGCACGCCCATTCCCGCCCTGCGGATCGCCGCTCCCGGCGTCGTGCTCGACCTGGGAGGACACACCGTCCGCCGGGCCGGGAGCGGGCCGGGCGACACGGTGGGCATCGCGGCCGAAAGTGACAGCACCGTGCGCAACGGCACGATCCGAGGCTTCAACCGGGGCTACGCGTACGACGCCACCGTGCACCTGCACCAGGTCGCGCTCGTCGACAACAGGACCGCCATCTTCCACACGAACGGTGGCGGAGGGTTCCTGTTCACGGACTCGAGCATGCGTGGAAACCGGCTGGGCTTCGGCAGCGAGTTCGACGCGACGTCCGGTTCCATCGACATTCGCGGGTCCCAGTTCACCGGAAACGGGCTCGTGTTGTACGTGGACTTCCACGACACCCGCATCTCCGGTTCGACCTTCACGGCGAACGAGAACGTCCTGTTCTGCTACTCCGGCAATGTCCTCATCCGGTCGAGCACGTTCACGGAGAACGCTTCCGTGGCGGAACTGACGTGGAGCAACGGCCGCTTCGACAACTGCTACGAGTTGGTGTTCGAAAACTCCATCCTCGCGAACAACACCGCGTTCGGGACGCCTGAGAGTCCCGACTGGCAGGCGTTCGACTTCCAGATGCGCAACACGTGGATCCTGAACAATGGCGAGGGACTGCGCCTGGCGGCCCAGACGCTCGACGTGCGCGGCAACCTCTGGTGGGACAACGCCGGAGGACTGACGCTGTCCAACCTGCCGGACTTCGAACCCGTCCCGCAGGAGGGCCCGGTGCGCAACAACCGCTTCATGTCGAACCGCGGGGACGGCCTGCGCGTCCTCCCGGGCAGCACGCCCACCCTCTCCAACAACGTCTGCCAGGGCAACACGGGCTGGGGCATCCACGCGCCCACGGCCATTGACGGAGGAGGCAACGTCGCGCGCGGCAACGGAGCGGGCGGCTGCGTAGGGGTCGCCTGTACCCCGTAAGGCATTGAAGGGGTCTCCGGGGACCACGAGGCTTTCCCGGAGACACCTGCCCATTGTCCTGCTTTGTGCCCGTGATGGCATGAGCCGAAGCGGCGTGCCGGAGTTGGGGCACGCCGCACGGCGGCCCGCGCGAGCGGACCTTACGGTGAGGGCTGCGCCGTCACGTGCTCCTTCGACGCCACCAGCTCCTCGCGCCGCAACAACAGACGCGCGTTCGTGTTGGGTAGGATGCGCACCTGGAAGCGCCGCTGGGCCATGTCCTCGGCCGTGAAGACGTTCCGGTCGCTCACGAGCAGCAGCGCGGTGGGCACCACGTACCGCGACGAGCGGTTGCCGTAGTAGTGCACCAGCACGTGGTAGGGCCCCGGCGCCGCCTTCCGTGCGTGGTACAGCTCCGGCCCCAGGCCGTCCGTGATGTCCCAGTACAGCTGCCCGCCCAGCGACGTCTCCTTGTGCTGGTAGAAGCACTTCTCCCCGTCCGGCTCGATGACCCACAGGTCGATGTCCGTGCTGTCCGAGTTCCAGTGCGTGGTGAGCTGGTAGTCGATGGGCCGGGCGTCCGCGAACATCCCCTCGCCGGCAGGCCCCCGCAGCCCGGCGCGGCGCTCCTTGAGCACGGAGGCCACCTCCGCGAGCCGGGACTGCCTCTCCAGCCCCGCCAGCATCCGGGCGTAGTGGAAGCTCGCCACCGTCCGCATCTCGTCGCCATGACGCTTCCAGGGCCGCGCCAGGACGATCTCGTAGTTCCGGGCGGCCTCCGAATAGCGTCCGGCCGCGTCCAGCGCGAGCGCCTCCTCCAGGAAGGCCTGCGCCTCGAAGGGACGGCTGAGCCGCACGTGCTCGAAGAGCTCCGCCGCCGCCGGGTACTGCCCCAGCGCCAGCAGGCCGTACCCCACCAGCCGCAGCGCCTCCGCGTCGCGAGGCCGCAGCTCCACGGGCGACGACAGCGCACGCACCGCGCCCCAGGTGTCCCCGGAGAAGGCACGCCTGCGCGCCACGGCCTCGTAGATCATCACGTCGTCCCGGTTCTCTTGCCGCGCCTTTCGATAGGCCACCTCGGCCTGGAGCCGCTCGTCACCGCCCGCGTAGGGCGCGTCCTTCAGTGGCTGGCGCCGCAGGAGCGCGGGCATCCCCTTCTGCTCCGCGAGCCGGGCCACCACCGCGCGGCCTTCGGCGGGCACTTCGTCCAGCGCGATGCCCAGGAGCTTGTCGCGGCGCTGGTCCTCTTCCCTGCGCCGCAGCGACTCCAGGTTCGCCAGGTCCACCTGCTCGTCGCGGACGGCGTAGCGCGTGTAGTCGCCCTCGGACTCCAGGACGAGCATGGACGCGCGGGCGTTGGCCAGCCGGTAGTGCTGGCTGAGCGCCACGATCATCCGGTCCAATCGCTCATCATCCAGGGACACCAGCTGGGACACGAAGAGCTCCGCCCACGCCCGGGGCGCGAACGCGCTGTCCTCGTCCACCGGCAGGGGAATGCGCAGCGTGCGCTCGGACCCGGTGCCCGCCTGGGTCACCACCTCCAGCGCCGCTTCGCCCTTGCCCGGCAGCCGCCCCGCCACCTGCAACTCCTGCCCGGGGAAGACGAGCCGGGGCCGGCCCGCCACCACCAGGTCCTTCACGTCCGCGCCCACCACCGACACGCGGGACAGCACCACGGACGCCGCGCGGTGCGCCTTCGCGGCGGCATCCACCTCCGCCGCGGACAGGACGGTCACGACACGTCCGCCGCTGGAGCGAGCCAGCGCGTCGAAGAGCTCCGTGTTCACCGCAGCCTCGCCGAAGCGGTACGTCACCCAGCGCAGGGACTCCACGCACGGGTGCCGGGAGAGGAGCGCGTCCACGCGGCTCTGCCCCCACGTGATGTTGCCGTCGGACAGCAGGAAGGCCGTCACGCGCTCTCCGGCGGCGGCGGGCTTGAGCCACTCACGCCCGGCCCGGTCCAGTTCCTCCAACGCGCCGTCCACGTGGGATGCGCCCTCCAGGAAGACGCGCTCCAGCTCCGCGAAGCTGGCCTGGCGGTTCGCCGCGTCATTCGGGCGGAAGCCCGGCCCGTGCAGCCAGCGCGGGCGCACGTCGAAGAGGAGCACCGCGTACTCCTTCAACGTCGCGTCCTTCTCCAGGAGGGCGCGCAGCGTGGCCGCCTGGATGGCCCAGGCGTTGCCGTCCTCGGCGGACAGCGAGGTGTCCACCACCAGCACCGCGCGGCCCGTGGGAGGCCCCTCCGCGCCGGAGGTGAGCCGCTCCGGCAGCCGCACCCGCGCGTGGAAGGCGCGGCCCGGAAGTCCCGCGTCGTCCGCGCCCACCAGCACGTCCGCGTCCTCACCGCGAGGCTTCAGGGCCACGCCCAGCGCGCCGTCCCCGGCGAGCTTGGGGAAGTCGTAGACCTGCCAGGCCTCCACCTTGCGGCCCTTCGCGCCCGCATCCGGCTGCACGGTGATCTCCGACGCCTGACGGGGATCCACGTGGATGCGAGCGGTGACGCGCAACTCCTTGCCCGCGTCCGGAGGCAGCGGCCACGTGTAGCGCAGGCGGGTTCCGTCGAAGAGGAGCGTCTGCTCATACGCGATGACGACGCGCTTGAGGGACTTCGGAGGCAGGGGGAAGACGCGGGCGCTGAAGGTGGACGCGCCCGACCATTCGAGCAGCGCGGGGTCCACGTTGCGGCGCACGACGTCCTCGTACACCTCCCGCGCGCGCTTCTGCTCCACGACGCGGGCCTCCTGGATGTCGCCCCAGGAGCGCTTCGCGCCACGGGCCGAAGGCGGAGCGGAGGCCACGAGCCGCTCCGACTCCGTCGAGTCATCGCCCAGGGGAGGCAGCAGGTCCGACGACTGGAACAGCGAGGGCGAGTCCACCGCCACCGCCCCCGAGTACAGCGCGAAGCCCGCCACCGTCGCGCCGCCGGGCAGCGGGTAATAGAACGTGCCTTCGAGGCTGCGGCCGGAGTCGTTTTCGAAGAGGTGATCGACCACGGTCCGCGCGCGGGAGCCCTGGATGTACGTGACGACGCGCACGGAGCGGGTCTTGAGGGGCTGATAGCGGCCGTCATCGCCCATCACCAGCACCTTGGCGGCGCGAGGCGCGGCCTCCACACGAGGCAGCACGGGCTTCGGAGCATCCTCCGCCTTGGCGGCCTGCTTCTTCGCGGGCATCGCTCCAGAGTCGGTGCCGAAGAGTCCACCGAGGGCTCGGCCGCCGCCACCACCGCTGCCGCTGCCCTTGATGATCTGGATGATCTCACGGCGGCGCTGCTCCGAAGGAGGGGGCATTCCCGAGGGAGCTGGCACTCCGAGCTGGCCGCCAACGACGCCTCCGACGACACCGCCCTCGACGCCATCCGCTTCCGGCTCCGCGGGAGCCCGCGCGGCGGGCGCGGACGCGGGCCGTTCACGCTCCTCCGAGCGCCGACGCAGCTGGAGACGCGCCATGTCCTCGCCCGTCGTGGCATCCAACGCCTCCGATTCCCCCAGCCCGGGGGCCTCGGCGGGACGCGGTCGCGGCGGAGATGAGGGGGCCATGAGCTCGCGAGCGTCCGGTGAGCGTTCGCGCCGCGGCGAGAGCGCCGCGACCTCCTCCTCGGACAGCACCTTCGGATCCGCCACGGAGTCGCGCAGCGCCGCGAGGTCCACCTCGCCCGTGTCCGGCTGTCCCGCGAGGGTGGCGGGGGCTACCAGCCCCGCCTGGAGGAAGGGCGCGGGTGTTTCACTCGGGGCGGCGGCCTTGGGAGGAGGAGGAGGAACGTCCGCGTCCCGTTTGCATCCCGAGGCGAGGACCCCCATCAGCAACACGACGGCGGAAGCACGATAAAGGCGCATGATCGAACGCTAACCCATCCGCGAATGGCAGGCTCATGCCCACCAGGACATGGACAACCCATGACACCGCCATGACGCGGTAGGTTCCCAAGAAAAAAGGGGATGCCCATGGACTGGTCAGCCGCGCAGTACACGCGCTTCGAGGACGAACGGAACCGCCCCATCCGGGACCTGCTCGCGCGGGTTCCCACGGCCGACGTGAAGCGCGCGGCGGACATCGGCTGCGGCCCCGGCAACTCCACGGAGCTGCTGCGCGCCCGCTTCCCCAAGGCCGCCGTCACCGGAATGGACAGCTCCCCGGACATGCTCGCCGCGGCGCGCAAGCGCCTGCCGGACGTGCGGTTCGACCTGGGAGACGTCGCGACCTGGAGCGACCCGGGCCCCTACGACGTCATCCTGGCGAACGCGGTGCTGCAGTGGGTGCCGGACCACGCCACCCTGATGCCCGCGCTCCTCCACAAGCTGGCGCCGGGTGGAAGCCTCGCGGTGCAGATGCCGGACAACCTGGACGAGCCATCCCACCGGCTGATGCGGGAGACCGCCAGCGCGGGTCCCTGGGCGGACACGCTGAAGGGGGCCGCGAGCGCCCGGACGGAGCGCCATGATGCCGACTGGTACTTCCGCACGCTGCGCGACGCCGGAGCCACGGTGGACGTCTGGCGCACGACCTACTTCCACCCGCTGACCGGAGGCGCTGGCGCGGTGGTGGAGTGGTTCAAGGGTTCAGGGCTCCGGCCCTTCCTCGACCCGCTCGACGCGGGGGAGAAGACCGGCTTCCTCGGCCGATATCAGGCAGGGATTGAACAGGCCTACCCGACCCTGCCCGACGGGACGGTCCTGCTGCCCTTCCCCCGGCTGTTCATCGTCGCGACGCGCTAGCAAGCCCGGAGGCGATGCTCCCCAGCGTGGCGACAGCGGCCTCGATGCGCGGCGTCCAGGGTTGGCCACAGCTCAGCCGGATGAAGTTCCGGTAGGAGTCCGGCCGCGCGGAGAAGATGGAGCCTGGCGCGATGCTGATGCCCATCTCCAGGGCCCGCGCGTTGAGCACGTGGGCATCCACCGAAGGAGGCAACTGCACCCAGAGCAGCAGCCCTCCCGAGGGCAGGGCCACGCGCGTGCCTGGGGGAAAGTGCTCGGCGACGGCGCGGGCCACGTGCTCCACCTGCGACGCGAGGTTGCGGCGCAGGGCGCGCAGGTGTCTGTCATAGCCGCCGTTCTCCAGGAAGCGCGCGACCGCCTCCTGGGTCAGCAGCGGCGAGGCCACGGTGTGCGCGAACTTGAGCAGCTCCACGCGCTCCCGGAACCGGCCCGGGGCCACGTAGCCCACGCGGAAGCCCGGGGCGATCGTCTTGGAGAACGAACCGCACAGCAGCACCTGCCCGCGCGTATCGAAGGCCTTGCAGGGACGGGGACGCTCCGGACCGAAGTGCAGGTCGCCGTAGATGTCGTCTTCGATGAGTGGCACGTCGTGCGCGGTCACCAGGTCCACCAGCCGGCGCCGGTGAGCCTCCGGCATGCAGCTGCCCACCGGGTTGCTGAAGCTGGGGACCACCAGCACCGCGGCCACGCGCCGCCGCTCCAGCGCGGCCTCCAACGCGTCCAGCTCCATGCCGTGGCGAGGGTGGCAGGGAATCTCCAGGGCCTTGAGGCCCAGCGACTCGATGGTGTGGCTCACGCTCGAAGGCGACCCGCACGACCACGTGCTCGGCGCGGGCGACACGCGGGAGGTACACGCGGGGCACGTGGTGGTGCAGGCCCTGCGCGCGTCACGCTTCAACTTGTCCGACTGTCGGACAGGTTCAGCGCGGGAGGCGGGGACGCCGTCGCGCAAGCCCTGGGTTGACAGCACTCGCGGGCTCGACTACCTCCATCGCTGATGCTCGTTCGCGCCGCCACGTTCAGGACCTGTTGTCACGGCATGTGTTGCCGTGTCGCGGCCGGTCCGTCCGTTCGCATGCGCTGAGCCTCCCTCCGCGCATCCGCGCCCTGTCGGTCTGGCCTGTTCCCGTCATCCGGGGACGGGCCTTTTTCATTTTCCCCCACCCTTCTCTTTCCCATCCGGTGCCCGCGCTCCCGTGAGCGCGAGCGCCCCAGGAGCTCCCGATGTCTCACCGTCGAGTCACAGCCCACGCGCCCCCAGGCGCACTCCCCGGAGCCGCGCGTGATTGAGCTGCGAGGCGTGGGCAAGGTGTTCGGACAGGGCGACCAGAAGGTGACGGCCCTGCACGACGTGTCGCTGCACGTGGCACAGGGAGAGGTGTTCGGCGTGCTGGGGCGCAGCGGCGCCGGCAAGTCCACCCTCCTGCGCTGCGCCAACCTCCTGGAGCGGCCCACGCGCGGCGAGGTGCGGGTGGCGGGACAGGACCTGCTGTCGCTGAGCCCCCGGGAGCTGCGGCAGGCGCGACAGGGCATCGGGATGATCTTCCAGCACTTCAACCTCTTCGCCTCGCGCACGGTGGAGGACAACGTCGCCTATCCCCTGGAGGTGATGGGCCTCCCGCGCGAAGCCATCCGCGCGCGCGTGGCGGAGCTGCTGTCCCTGGTGGGCCTGACCGACAAGGCGCGGGCGTATCCCGCGCAGCTGTCAGGCGGTCAGAAGCAGCGAGTGGGCATTGCCCGGGCCCTGGCGCCCCGGCCGCGCGTCCTGCTGTCGGATGAAGCCACGTCCGCGTTGGATCCGGAGACGACCCGTTCGGTGCTCGGACTGCTGAAAGACCTTCAGCAGCAGCTCGGGCTGACGCTGCTGCTCATCACCCACCAACTGGAGGTGGTGAAGTCGCTGTGCGGTTCGGTGGCCGTGCTGGAAGGAGGAAGGCTCGTCGAGCAGGGACGCGTGCAGGAATTGCTCGCGCGTCCGGAGTCGCGGCTGCTCGCGCTGTGCTTTCCGCCCCTGTCGGCACGGGAGGACCCCGCTCACGCTGGAGGTCAGCGCGTGGAACTGTCGCTGACGGACGCGCATGCGCGGAGTCCGTTGATCAGCACCCTGGCCCGCCGCTTCGACGTGGACGTCCTGCTGCTGGAGGGCGCGGTGGAGCGCGTGGGCGAGTCACGCGTGGGACGGCTGCTCGTGGAGCTGCATGGCGCGCCGGGTGCGGTGGCGGAAGCCCGGACCTTCCTGCGCGACCAGGGCCTGACCTCCGCGGAAGCCGCCCATGGGTGACCTGCCAAGAGCGCTGGGCGTGGCCACGCTGGAGACGCTCTACATGACGTCGGTGGCGTCGGTGCTGGTGGCGCTCGCGGGCCTGCCACTGGGCGTGTTGCTGGTGGCGACGGACCGGGGCGGGCTCTGGCCGGTGCCCGCGCTGAACCGGACGCTGGGGACGCTCGTGAACGTGGGGCGCTCCATTCCGTTCATCATCCTGATGGTGGCCATCGTCCCGCTCACCCGCCTGGTGGTGGGGACCACCATTGGAACGACAGCGGCCATCGTTCCCCTGGTGGTGGCGGCCATTCCCTTCATGGGCCGCGTGGTGGAGCAGGCCTTGAGGGAAGTGGACGCCGGCCGCGTCGAAGCGGCCGTGGCGATGGGCTCCACGCCCCTGCGCATCATCCTCCGCGTGCTGCTTCCGGAGTCCCTGCCGTCGCTCGTGCGAGGCACGGCGCTCGTCGTCATCAGCCTGCTTGGCTACAGCGCCATGGCGGGCGCGGTCGGCGGCGGCGGCCTGGGCGACCTGGCGGTGAAGTACGGCTACATGCGCTTCCGCGTCGACGTCATGTGGGGCTGTCTCGCGGTGCTGCTGGTGCTCGTGCAGCTCCTGCAATGGCTGGGAGAGCGCCTGGCCTCCCGCTTCGACCACTCCCGCTCCCCTGTCCTCCCTCCTGATCACCCCTGAGTTCCATGCGCACTTCATTCCGAGTCCTGTCCGCCTCCCTCCTGTTCCTCGCGACGTCCTTGCTGGGAGCATGCAAGCCCGCGCCCTCCGAGTCCGCGAATGCGCCCCGTCCCCTGAAGGTCGGCGTCAATCCCGTGCCGCACGGAGAGATCCTCCGCGTCGCCGCCAAGGTCGCGGAGCGCGCAGGCGTGCGGGTGGAGGTGGTGGAGTTCACCGACTACATCCAACCGAACCTCGCGCTGGCGGACGGGCAGCTCGACGCCAACTACTTCCAGCACGAGCCCTACCTGGAGCGCTTCGCCGGGGAGCGCCACCTCGCGTTGAAGAGCGTGGGCGCGGTGCACCTGGAGCCGCTGGCGCTCTACTCCCTGCGATTCCGGCAGCTCGCGGAGCTTCCCGCGGGCGCGAAGCTCAGCCTGCCGGCGGACCCCAGCAATGCCGCGCGGGCCCTGCACCTGCTCGCGAAGCAGGGGCTGCTGACCCTGCGTGAAGGCGCGGGAGCGGACGCCACGCTCCAGGACGTGGTGGGCAATCCGCGCAAGCTGGACCTGAAGGAGATCGACGCCGAGCAGCAGCCCCGCACGCTGGAGGACGTGGACGGCGCCGTCATCAATGGGAACTACTTCCTGGAGGCCCAGAAGCAGCTGCACCTGAACGCCCATGTCCTGGCCCGCGAGTCCGCGACGCGCAATCCGCATGCGAACGTACTCGCGGTCCGGACGGGCGACGAAGCCCGTCCGGAGATCCGGGCACTGGTGAAGGCGCTCCAGTCCGACGAGGTGCGCCGCTACATCGACACCACCTACAGCGGCGCGGTCATCCCCGCCTTCTGAGATGCGGAGTGCGCAGAGCAAGATTCCCCAAGTCTTCGTGTCCCCCTCCTGCTAGCCAGCGCGGATGCGCACCACCCTCCTGCACCGTTCGCGCTCCCTCTCCGTCGTGGACTGCCGGTGCGACGCGAAGCCGGGCGAACGCCAGTTCGAGGAGCGGCATGGGGCCTTCTCCGTGTCGTACGTCCGGTGGGGGAGCTTTGGCTACCACTCCCGCGGCGCGGAGCATGAGCTCGTGGCCGGAGCAACGCTCGTCGGGTACGCGGGTGACGCCTTCCACTGCACCCACGAGCACCATCTCGCGGGCGATGAGTGTCTGTCATTCCAGCTCTCGGACGCACTCGTGGATTCGCTCGGAGCCGCCCTGGACGTGTGGCGCGTGGGCGCCCTGCCCCCGGTCCCCTCCCTGGTGATGCTCGGCGAGCTCGCGCAGCAGACCGCCGAGGGCAGGACGAACCTGGGCCTGGATGAGGTGGCGCTCGCGTTCGCGGCGCGCTTCGTGGGCACCGTCTCCGGGAAGCGCGAGTCACCCTTGAGGATGCATGCGCGGGATCGGCGGCGGGCCGTCGAGGCCGCGCTCCTCCTCGATGCACAGGCAGAGGAGCCGCTGACGCTCGAGGGGCTCGCGGCGAAGGTCGGCTTGAGCCCGTTCCACTTCCTCCGCGTCTTCCGCGGCGTGCTGGGCGTCACGCCGCACCAATACCTGGTGCGCATGCGCCTTCGTCAGGCGGCGCGCCTGCTCGCGACGGATGCCCCCATCGCGCGCATCGCGTACGACGTGGGCTTCGGGGACCTGTCGAACTTCGTGCGCACGTTCGGCCGCGCGGCCGGCGTTTCGCCACGCGCGTTCCGGAAGGCATCTCGCGGGGACCGCAAGATTCTCCAAGAGAAGATGGCGGCCAACTCCTAGAAGTGAGCCTCACTTCAGGAGGCATTCGTGTTCGACCACATCGGTCTGCGTGTGAAGGATCTCCCCCGGAGCATCCAGTTCTACCAAGCGGTGCTCGTCCCCCTGGGCTACGTGCTCTGCCACCAGGACGCGACGAGCGCGGGCTTCGGCCCCAAGGGTCAGCCAGCGCTGTGGCTCTATCCCGCGAGCGACGCCCGGAGCACCGGACATGTCGCCTTCCGGGCCAGCGAGCGCGGCGCCGTGGACCGGTTCCACGCAGCGGGCATCTCAGCGGGAGGGAGCGACCATGGCGCGCCGGGCATTCGCGCGGACTACGCGGACAACTACTACGCCGCGTTCCTCCTCGACCCGGATGGGAACAACGTCGAGGCCGTTTGCCTCACGTAGAAGCCACCAGCCGCATGCACACGCATTCAACCCTGGCGCCAACACAACACGAGCACACACACCATGGCTTCAATTCGCAAGGACATCACGACGAGCGCCACGCCCGAGTGGGTATGGGATGCAATCCGCGACATTGGCGCGCTTCACACGCGACTGGTTCCTGGCTTCGTTGTCGACACACGTCTTGAGCCAGGAGGCCGCGTGGTCACCTTCGGCAACGGGATGGTGGTCAGGGAGCCCATCGTGACGGTCGATGACGAGGGACGGCGTCTCGTCTGGGGCGCGGAAGGCGGACCGATGACCCACTACAACGGAGCGGTCCAGGTCCACGCGGAGGGCACGGGGAGCCGGGTCGTCTGGACCGCCGATTTCCTTCCTCACGAGGCGAGCGCCATCGTCGGACCGATGATCGACGAAGGCCTGGCCGCGATGAAGAAGGCACTGGACGGAGGCGCGTAGAACAGCCGCCCGGCAGGTCCGGCTCCCGAGTCAGACGATGTCGAGCCCGTACTGCGCCGCCGTCAGGTACTGGAGCATGACGAAGTAGACACTGGAGGAGGCCTTGTGCCCCGAGGCCCCCTGGTAGGACTTGATCATCTCGTTGCGCAGGGCCCGCAGCTGCGTCTTGTTCTGTGAGCGGTTGTCCGTGAAGGGATTGCTCAACTCCGCCACCAGGCCACACGCATCAGCGAAAGCGTCGAACGAGGCTCCATCCGTGTCGTCCACGACCTCGTAGTCGCCCTTCTTCTTCCCGCTGCCCTTGACCACGTCCGCCCAGAGCTGCGCGCGCACCCGCGCCCGCGACTCCGAGACACTGGTGACGAGCGCGAACTTCAGATGCTCCGCGAGCGCATCCGCGGCCCAATCCCCTCCAGGCCGCACCGAAGCACCCCACGTGCCGGTGGGGTTGAAGGAGAACGTGGGCCAGAAGCCCGGATCCGCGGGCAGGCCCATCCTGCTCTCCTTCCGGATGAGCCCGACGAGCCCCCTGCGCACCTCCTCGGGCTCATGCGCGTCCGGGAAGGCCAGCGTGCAATCCTTCAGGGGAATCTCCTCGCCCAGGTGGACCGGTGACGTGAGCGGATGCGTGAACACGCCCACGACCGAGTTCACGGCCGTCACCCCGGAGGTCTTCACCTTCTTGCTGTTGTGCACGGCGTCGTACGGCGAGAAGTGGTGGAACACCTGCGCGGGCCCACCGATGTGCAGCTCCAGCTTCTCCTTCGACGACTCCCCCAGCACGACGGGCGGCGCGGAGATGGCGTAGCAGCAGACGCTCACCCGGCTCTTGATCTTCGCGTAGACCTTCTCCAGGAGCTCGCCGCCCGCCAGGTCCAGATACGCGCACTGCGCGAGCGCGCCTCCCAGGCTGTGGCCGGTGAAGATGATCTCCCGGGGAACACGGCCGTGCATTGCCTCCAGGCAGGCCGCCGCCAGGGACTCCTGACAGCTCTCGTAGGCGTACCAGAAGCCAGCGGACAGCTTCGCGTTGCTGAACCGGCCGACCTTCGCCTCCTTCAGGTGATTCATGTCGGTGACCCAGTCCGGGCTCCCCGCGCTGCTGACCAGCGCCTGCCCCAGCGCGCGTCCGCCGCTCCCGCTCCGGCTGCCACGAAAGACCACCGTCAGCCGCTCAAGGTCGGGGTCGTAGATGGCGGCGCCCATCCAGCTGGCCCAGCCGGCCTTCGGGTGCGTCTGCGTCATCCCCGTCTTGCCCTGGAAGTAGCAGCACCGCTTCGTACCGGTCGCTCCGGAGTGCTCCAGGCCCAGCAGCGTCCTCTCCCCGAAGATGTCGGGGACCTTGATGGTGATGTCCTCCCCTTCCAGGTCCACGCCCTTGGAGAAGGAGATGGAGCGGTCCAGGTCCCGCGGTTGGAACAGGATGTACGGAGCGTCTCCCGTGCCGCCCCGGTACACGACCCCGTTCTGGGGGTTCGGAGGAGTCTTCAGGTCGTATTCGATGGGGTCGAACTTGTGGCTGTCCGCTTCGCTGCCGAGCAGCCTGTGCACCTGCGCCAGGACCCGGTCCCTCGCGCCCTGCCACATCCCGGCCCCGTGGGACTCGTAGAACGGATCCATCGGGTAGACACAGCCCTGGGCGTACGCCTTGTAGGCGAAGCGGCAGTACTCCAGCATGTCCAGGGCCGTCTGGGCATTGGGATGAGGCATGGGGGCACTCCTGGGGAGCAGCAGCGAACGTCGAGAATCAAACGGGCGCTGGCGACAAGGAGTCAATGGAGCGGGGCTGACCCACACGGGCCAGTTGCTCCATGAGCGCGGCACCCACCGCGTCAGGCGCTTCGAGTTGCGGGAAGTGGCCCACGTCCTCCAGCTCCAGCACCCGTACTCCGGGCACGGCCTGCTTCCACCGCGACAGGTGCTCGGGCTTCACGAGCTTGTCCGCCTTGCCCCAGACGACCAGCGCCGGAATGTCCGCGAGCCGGCCCAGGCCCTGCCCCTGTTCGTCCATCCAAGGGCCTTCGTGGGAGATGGAGCGCGCGAAGCCCCAGGTGCCCATCCGGGACGCCCGGTCCGGGAACTGTGACAGGAAGGACTGGTGCAACTCCCGCGTCAGCTTCGTGCGGCGGCCCCAGGACATCTTCACCAGCATCCGCGCGGAGAAGTTCCAGGACAGGTAGAGCCACCGCATCAGCGCGTTGTCGACATTGGGGCCCTTCAGGTCCCACAACCAGCTCTGCACCACGGTGAGGCTCAGCACCCGCTCCGGCGCAGCGATGGCGAGCGGCAACGCGATGGGCCCCCCGAAGTCATGCACCACCAGGTGGAACGGTCCCAGCGACATCTGGTCGAACCACGCGCGCAGGTTCTCCACGTGCCAGGGCAGTGAATACGTGCGCCAGTCCCCGGGCCTATCGCTGTCACCGAAGCCCAGGTGCTCAGGCGCGAGCACGCGGTACGACGGCGAGAGACGCCGGGCCACGTCCCTCCACTCACGCGAGGACGACGGCGTCCCGTGCACCAACACCACCGGCGTGCCCTGCCCTTCCTCATGCCACGCCATCTCACCGCCGGGGACCTTCAGCCGCTTCATGGGGTGTCTGCCTTTCGCTTGCGGGAGGGAGTCGCGGGCCACCTTCGGGCCGCGGCACGAATCACCTCGGCGACGGGGTAGCCGCCGTCGTGCTGCAAGTACTGTTGGGAAATGCCCTCCACCATGGCGAAGAGCACCCGCGCTTCAATGTCAGACTCGGGCACCGCGCGCGCCGCCAACGCCTGCGACAACCGCTGGTGCGTGGCACCCAGGAAGTGCTCCAGCGGCAGCTTCAGCCGCGCCAGCACCTCCGGCTGGTGACGCAGGCCATGGCTCAGCCGCCAGAGGTCCCGGTGCGCGTCCATCATCTCCACGGCGGACGTGAGCAGGACCGTGACGAAACCCCGCGCGGAGGGTTCGCGGTCCGCGGCCTCCAGCGTGTGCGCGACATCCAGCATCGACGACTGCATCAGCGCCGCGAGCACCGCCTCCTTCGATTCGAAGTGCGAATAGAGCAGCCCCACGGCGATGTCCGCCTCCTGCGCGAGCCCGCGGACACTGCTCCCGTCGAAGCCGTGCCGGGAGAAGAGCCGCACCGCGGCCTGGAGCACGCGCTCCCGCGTCTTCTCCCGGAGGACTGCATTGGCGTCAGCCGTACGAGGCATGCCCCGCATCATTGAGTGAACGTTCGCTCAATGTAAAGGACTTCAGGCGGGCACTCCGCCCCGCCCCCTACAGCAGGGGTCGCAGGTCCGGCTCGACGAACCGGGTCCTCGCCTCGGCTCCGAGGAGGACCTCGCGGGTGTAGTAGTCCTCGAGGAGGTCCTTGCGCAGGAACCGTGGGTTGTCATTGATGAACGCGGCGAAGTCGCGCCCTGGCTCCGCCGCCGCCCGCGCACTGACGAGCCGGACCCACGCGACCGTCATGGTCTCGTGGTACTTCTCCGGGACTCCAAGCCGCCCCGTCAGCGCCCTCAGGCCCGCGCGGGTGAGCTCGACGGCCGCATCACGCCCCGCCCTGAGCGTGTAGAGGTAGACCACTCGCACATGGTCGAGATGGGCGAATCCGCTCAGCTCCCCCCGTGAGAATCCTTCGAGCAACACGTCGTCATCCATGGCCCTGCCTCCTTCATCTACTACGAAAATGTACTACACTTTCGTAGTAGGCGAAAGATTCAGGTGAGGCCAGAGAGCTGCTTCATCAGCGCGGTGTGTCCCCGGACGGCGTCACGGCCTGCTTCCGCGAGCTTCGCGTCGACCTTCGCGAAAGCGGCCTCCGCCGCCTCGCACTGAACAGCTCCGGAGTCGGTGATCGCGACCAGCAGGGAGCGTCCGTCCTCGGGGTTGCGGGAGCGCCGCACGTAGCCGTGCTTCTCCAACCGCGACACCAGGCTGGTCGCCGTGGACGCGCCAATGTGCAGCACGGACATGACACCGGTCATCGTCATGGCGCCAGACGCCAGCACGGACAGCAGGACCGCTTCACCGGCGCTGAGACCGGTGGCCTCCAGCTCGGCCTCCAAGAGCCTGGCCGCCTTGTGTCCGCCCACCAGGAGCCCCGCGGTCAATCCCACCATCGACTTCGATGCAGCCACCGTTCATCCACCTCCGTCCGGCTGACAGTGTGTCAGCTTGTGCTCCCATGCGGGGCACCACGGGATTGACCGTTTATTCACGAAAATATAATTTCTCTGCTTGTGCGAGGGCATCCGTCCCGGTGCCCGCACGTTCCCTGAGAGGCCGAATGAAACTGAAACTGACCCAGGCGGTGAGCGCCATCTCCCTTCTGGCCGCGGCGTGCGGCCCGATGCCGGAGGGCCCGGAGTCCGACAGCGAGCAGATCGGCCAGACGGCGCAGATGATCCGCCGCGAGCGGGCCATCCCCAACGAGTACATCGTGGTCCTGCGCGACTCGACGCAGGAGGTCCGGCAGCAGGGAGCGTCGAACATCGCCCGGGAGCTGGTGTCCCTCACCAGCGGCCGGGTGCTGCGGACCTATGAGCACTCCATCCACGGCTTCCTGGCGAACATGAGCGAGGCCGAGGCCCGCCGCCTCCTGTCCGACCCGCGCGTGGCGTACGTGCAGGAGAACGGCCTCATCCACGTGTCCGCGACGCAGACCGGCGCGACCTGGGGCATCGACCGCATCGACCAGCGGGACCTGCCGCGCAACAGCTCCTACACGTACAACGTCGACGGCACCGGCGTGCACGCGTACGTCATCGACACCGGCATCCGGCAGACCCACACCGAGTTCACCGGCCGCATCGGCAACGGCTACGACTTCATCGACAACGACAGCGACCCGTCTGACTGCCATGGCCACGGCACGCACGTGTCGGGCACGGTGGGCGGCACGACCTGGGGCGTGGCGAAGAAGGTCACCCTCCACGGCGTGCGCGTGCTGGACTGCACGGGCTACGGCAACGACGCGCAGGTCATCGGCGGTATCGACTGGGTGGCGGCCAACCACGTCAAGCCGGCGGTCGCCAACATGAGCCTGGGCGATGTCGGCATCCAGGCCATCGATGATGCGACGGAGCGGTTGATCGCCGCGGGCGTCACGACGGTGGTCGCCGCCGGCAACGACAGCGACAACGCCTGCAACTACTCGCCGGCCCGCGCGCCCAACGCCATCACCGTGGGCTCCACCACCAGCACGGATGCCCGCTCGTCGTTCTCCAACTACGGGACGTGCGTGGACATCTTCGCGCCGGGCTCGAGCATCACCTCGGCGTCCAACTCCGGCAACTCGTCCAGCACGTCCATGAGCGGCACGTCCATGGCGTCGCCGCACGTGGCCGGCGCCGCGGCGCTCTACCTGAGCGCCAACCCCACCGCGACGCCCGCGCAGGTGCGCGACGCGCTGGTGAACAACTCCACGCCGAACAAGGTCACCAGCCCGGGGACCGGCTCGCCCAACAAGCTGCTGTACACGCTCTTCATCACCGGCGGCGGCGGCAGCGACACCACCCCGCCCACCACGTCCATCACCTCGCCCGCGGGCGGCGCCACGCTGAGCGGCACCGCGAGCCTGAGCGCCAGCGCCACCGACAACGTGGGCGTGTCTCGCGTGGAGTTCTTCGCGGGCACCACGCTGCTGGGCACGGCGACGGCCTCGCCGTACAGCTTCTCGTGGAACACGGCGACGGTGGCCAACGGCACCTACGCGCTGACCACGAAGGCCTATGACGCGGCGAACAACGTGGGCACGTCCGCCACCGTGTCCGTGACGGTGAACAACGGCACGGGCAGCTGCTCCATCACCGAGCAGCTCCTCGCCAACGCGGGCTTCGAGAGCGGCAACACGGGTTGGACGACGTCGTCCGGCGTCATCGACGGCACCACGTCCGGCAGCGCGCCGCGCACGGGCACGTACAAGGCCTACCTGAACGGCTACGGCAGCACGCGTACCGAGTTCGCCTACCAGGACGTCACCATCCCCGCCACGGCGTGCAGCGCCACGTTCACCTTCTGGGCGCGCATCACCACGGCGGAGACGACCACCACCACGGCCTACGACAAGCTGGCCGTCCAGGTCCGCAACAGCGCGGGCACGGTGCTGGCGACGCTGGCCACGTACAGCAACCTGGACAAGGGCACGGCCTACGTTCAGCGGACGTTCAGCCTGGACGCGTACAAGGGCCAGACCGTCCGCATCTACTTCAACGGCACGGAGGACTCGTCGCTGCAGACGAGCTTCTTCATCGACGACACGGCCCTGACCGTCGTCCGGTAGTCCGCCAACGGGAAGTCGATGTCCAGAGGCCCAGCAACCCCACCGGGTTGCTGGGCTTCTCTTTTCGGTGTCCGTCGTCCCTGGAGTCACGCACATGACGTGGTGGATCTACGCTCTGGCTTCCGCGGGTTTCGCCGCGCTGACCGCCATTCTTGGGAAGGTGGGTGTGGAGGGCGTGCCTTCCACACTCGCCACCGCCCTGCGCACCGTGGTGGTGCTCGTCTTCGCCTGGACCATCGCGCTGGCCCGGGGAGAAGGCGCCGCCCTTCCCACCCTCAGCCGCCGCACGCTCCTCTTCCTCGCGCTCTCCGGCGTGGCCACGGGCCTGTCCTGGCTGGCCTACTTCCGGGCGCTCCAGCTCGCTCCCGCCTCGCGGGTGGCGCCCATCGACAAGCTCAGCCTGGCCCTCACGCTCGTCCTGGCGTGGGGCCTGCTGGGCGAGCCCATGTCGTGGAAGCTCGTCGTGGGCGTGGGGCTGATGGTCTGCGGCGCGCTGCTGACGCTGGGCTGACGGCCAGCGTCAGGCACCGGGGGCGCCGCGCCGCGAGGGGCGCAGGTGCACCGGGGGCCCTTCCGGCGCGGGGAGGATCCACGCCTTGGGTCCCAGGCTGTCCTCCTCCTTCGCCAGGTCCACGTGCGGATCCACCAGCGGCTCCGACATCCGGCCGTTCAAGGACACCCGCACGTCGGCCCGGACCTCCATGGGGTGGTGCGTGTTCGCCTCGAAGTCCCGGGCAATCCAGTGGGCCAGCTGCAGGATGAGGTCCGGCTGTACCGCCATCTCCCGCTCCTGCAACCGCGTGAGGTACTGGCTGGGCGGAACGTGCCACTCCCGGCCGGTGACGCTGTCACGCACCAGGAACGTCGCGCTCCCGTTCTTCTCCCGCGTCATCACCCGCCACGAGAAGCGCATCCCCTGTTCGTGCCAGAGCACGTTGCCGCCATACGCGTGCGTGCGCAGCGGCAGCGCCACCTGGAGGACCGCGTAGGTCAACGCCGCTCCCAGCGCCAGGCGGCCCTTCCAACCCGGCACCACCAGGGTCGCGCCTTCGCCCACCCCGGAAGGACGCACGGCCGAAGGAAGGCGCCGCACCCGGGCCGCGAGCACGCGCGGCCACGACGGGTCGAAGAACACCAGCGCCGCCGTCACCATGATGAAAGGGAACATCCCGATGGGGAACAGCGCGAACGTCACCGCGTGGAAGCCCAGCACCACGACGTACGCGAACGGCCGCGTGCGGCGCCACATGAGGAACAGCACGATGGTGGTGTCGAACAGCATCCCGCCCCAGGCCGCCGCGTACGCCATCCAGCGCTGCTCCAGGAGCGGCCCCACCCACGGCAGCCCCGTGCGGGCGGCCAGCCAGATGTTGAGCGGCTGCGCGTGCACCAGCCAGTCCGTGGTGACCTTCGCCAGCCCCGCGAACACGTAGACGACGGACACCTGGAAGCGCAGCAGCACCGTGCACCACGCCGGCAGCCAGTCCCTCCGCAGCGCCGGCTTGCGCCACGCGTCCACGGAGAAGGCCCGGTGCGCGGGCACGAAGCACATCAGCCCCAGCAGCAGGCTCACCAGGTAGTAGTGGTTGAGGTAGTTCGTCACGTCGAGCAACTGCACGTAGGCGAACACCCCGAACAGCAGCACCACCGTCACCCGGTAGAACAACCCCACCATCAACAGCGCGCCCAGCACGCCCATCGCCATGAAGAGCGCGGGCATCCAGTCACCCGGGAGGACCGGCACCCAGCCGAACCCCCAATAGGTGAAGCGGAAGCGGGGCTGCGCGAACAACACGCCCACCCAGCCGTAGGCCAGGAAGCGCACTGCCGATACGGTGATGAGCAGCCCCAGCGCCACCCGGAACGCCGCCAGCGCGGCGATGTCCCGGGGCGCCAGCAGCCACGCCCACACCCGTGCCAGCGGCCTGCTCCCGCCGCCAGCCACGTCAGTCATTGTCTCCCTCGAGGCCCGCGGGCGGCTCCAGGTCCAGCGTGGTGATGAAGTCCGTCTTGAGCGTGTCCGTGATGCCCTTGAAGTCGTTGTAGACCGTCATCACCGACGGCTTGTCCTGCACCAGCGCCTGAGCGAGGTCTGCTTCTTCCACCGCGACCAGCGCCGCGTCGGCCTCCACCACCTCCTGGCGGATCCGCGTGGCCACGCCTTCCGCGCCCACCGCCGCCAGCACGTCGTCGAAGCCCGGGCCCGTGAAGTCCGGGCCGCAGCCGTCCATGAGGCGGCGGAAGCCCACCAGGTTCTGACGCAGGTTCTGCTTCGAGCGACCCGCGAACTGCGACTCCAGCAGCTCCGGGCAGATGGACGACGAGCAGTCGCGCAGCGCCAGCGGCCGCGCCAGCTTCTGGTCCTTGCCCTCGCGCTCCACGTAGAAGAGCGCGTCGCTCATCGCGTTGAGCGCCACCTGCGTCGAGGGGAACACCGCGTTGCCGGAGCCCGCCGTCGCCAGCGTCTTCAGGAAGTTGCCCCCTTCCGGCGCCCACGCGGTCACCAGCGCCTGCGCGTGCTTGTGCACGTCCGCCGCCACCACCGCCGCGTAGGCCCGCTTGCGCGCCGCCCGGTCGTCCGCGGACAGCGCCGCCCACGTCCCCTGCGCCACGATGACGGAGTTGGGCCCACACGCCGTCTCCGCGCCCTCGTAGAAGAGCAGGTACTCCAGCGCCAGGAACCCGCGCCGCGTCACCAGGCTGGAGGAGAAGCTGGCCGACTCGTAGCCCTTGGACACGAGCTGCTCCTCGATGGAGCACCGGTTGTAGAGCGGGAACGAGTGGATGTTGTCGCGGATCTCCACGCCGCCCGGGCTGCTGCGCGGCGCCGCGGGCCCCACCTGCATGGGCTCCATCACCTGCCAGACGTCCATCGCCTCGTGGAACGCCGTGCGCGCCGCCGTCTGCGCCGCCGCGTCCGGCGCATCCCTCAGCGCCGCCGTCGCGGTCTGGAGCGCCGTGGCCTTGGGCAGGAACTCCCGCGCCGTCCCCAGGATGCACTCGCCCGCGGCGCTCAACAGCTGCGCGCGCACGTCCGTGCCGCCGTCCCCGGGGCCTGGATCCACCGGCTTGGGCTTGTTGTCGCTACACGACACGCACAGCACCGCGGTGAATGCCAGGGCCCTCACTCCCAGCCAGGAGGGCGCATCAGGACGGGCTTTGAAGACAGTCATGGGATCCGCAAGTATCAAACCCAAGTTGCGAATGACAATTATTATCGAAACCGGGATGTCGTCTTGACTTCGAGTGACTCGCAGTCTACTCACCGCCCCGAAACGCGTCTGAAAATGAGAATCGTTCTCAGGTTCACCACTATAAATGAGAAGTCTCTCATCTATGGCCGACCAAAATGAGAATCACTCTCATATTTCACTCATCCCCTACCCGAGGGTCGAAAATGACTAATCAGAGGAAGCGCCGGAGCATCACGAAGCTGCTGCCCAGCATGCTGGTCCTGGGCCTGACCGCGACCTACCTGGGTGGGTGCGGTGAGGACGACGTAGAGCCCACCCCGACGCCGGACGCGGGCACCAACACGGACGCGGGCACCAACACGGACGCGGGCACCAACACGGACGCGGGCACGAACACCGACGCGGGCACCGGCACGGACGCCGGCACGGTCACGCCGGACACGGACCTGGCGTTCGTGCGGCTGAACACCAACGGCTCGGTGGACACCAGCTACGCCACCAGCGGCATCTCGCGCGTGAGCCTGGGCACGGGCGCCGGCACGGTGCGCGACGCCATGTGGAGCGTCAGCCGCGACGCGCAGGACCGGCTGGTGGTGTTCGCCACCAAGAAGGCGGAAGGCTCGCGCACGGACACCGACCGAGTGGTCGCCCGCATCACCACCAACGGCGCGCTGGACGAGACCTTCAACGCGACCCCCACGCCGACGAAGGAGCGAAAGGGCTTCTACGCGCTGGACATCGGCGGTCTGGGTGACTCCGCCCGCCACGGCCTGGTGCAGGCGGACGGGAAGATCATGTCCGCCGGCTACCTGTCGCAGCCCTCGGGCGTGGGCGCGCAGTCCGCCAACCGCATCGTGCTGATGCGCCTGAACGACACGGGCACGGTGGACAACACCTTCGGCTCCAAGGGCGTGCTGAACTCGGCGCCGTTCGCCACGAACGACCCGACCAAGGAGTGGGGCATCTCCGAGGCCTACGCCGCGGTGCAGCTGTCCACGGGCGACTACATCACCACCGGCTACGGCCGCGCGGCGGGCGTGTCCGGCAACACGGTGGACCTCATCTCGTTCCGCTACACCGCGACGGGCGCGCTGGACACCACGTTCGGCGTGAACGGCGCGTTCATCCTGGACCTGGCCGGCGACAACGACCGCGGCCGTGACGCGGTGGCCCTGAAGGACGACCGCGTGTTCATGGTGGGCAGCGCGACCCGGGGCCCCGCCCAGATCGATGCCCTGGCGGTGGTGCTGACGGCGAACGGCCAGCCGGCCACGGTGGACGGCTTCACCGAGGGCTTCAAGCTCTACCCCTTCGACCGCCCGGACGAGGCCTTCTTCGACGTGGAGAAGAAGGACGTGGGCAACGAGGAGTACGTGGCCGCCGCGGGCTACCGCGCCGGTGGCGGAGAGGACGACGACGCCATCCTGCTCATCCGCAACATGACGACGGGCGCGGAGTTCGCGGGCGCGGTGCCCTTCTCCGAGACGGAGAACGACCGCTTCTGGGGCGTGACGTTCGGCCCTGACAACAAGGTGTACGCGGCGGGCTTCGTCACCGAGGGCGGTGACAACCGCTTCGCCGTCGCGCGCTTCAACCTGGATGGCACGCGCGACACCACCTTCGGCACGGGTGGCATCGTCACGGTGAACGTCATCGCCGGCAAGCTGGACGAGGCCGCTCGCGCCATCGCCGTGCAGGCCGACGGGAAGATCGTCATCGCGGGCGCCGCCGAGGCGCAGTAGTAGGCGTTCACGCAGTCGCGGTCGGCGGCGGTCTTCCGAGGCCGGCGGGGATGTTCCACTCCCCCGCTGGCGCGGTCGACCGCCGCATCTCATCGCACGTTCCTCCGGGAGTCTTCGTCCTCATGGGTGCACCGACCTGGGCAGTCGCCGTCGTTTCCTTCGTTGTCTCCTCGTCGGCCCCGGCCCAGACGCCGCCACCCCCACCAGAGTCTCCGCAGGCTCCGGCCGAGGCTCCGCTGGCGCCGCCGCCGGCCGCGTCCGAGCCCCCTGCCCCGCCGCCCACCGAAGAGCCCGCTCCGGCCACCGCCGGTGAGCCGTCCGTCTCCGCCCCCGTCACCGAGCCCGCGCCGTCAGAGCCCGCGCAGCAGGAGCCCGCCGTGGCGGGTGCCGTTCCGGCCGATGCGCCCCTCGACGGGACGCCGCCCGTGGACAACCGCCGCTTCGAGAGCGTCGTGGTGGGCACGTCCGAGGCGAAGACGAGCGGCTCCATCCACATCCTCAATCCGGAGAAGCTCCAGCGCTACGAGCTGGACGACCCCCAGGCCATCCTCCAGTCCGTGCCGGGCGTGTACGGCCGTGGCGAGGACGGCTTCGGCCTGCGGCCCAACCTGGGCCTGCGCGGCGTCAACCCGGACCGCAGCAAGAAGGTCACCCTGCTGGAGGACGGCATCCTCTTCGGGCCGGCGCCGTACTCCGCGCCCGCCGCGTACTACTTCCCGTTGATGACCCGCATGCAGTCGGTGCGCGTGCTCAAGGGCCCGTCCTCCGTGCAGCAGGGCCCGCAGACGGTGGGCGGCTCCGTGGACCTCATCACCCGGGACATCCCCGCGCAGGAGTCGTTCGGCCTGGACGTCGCGGGCGGCCAGTACCTCTACGGCAAGGCGCACGGCTTCTTCGGCGCCAGCACCGAGCGCGCGGGCTTCCTCATCGAAGGCGTCCACCTGCGCAGCAGCGGGTTCAAGGACCTGGACAACAGCGACGCCACCACCGGCTTCCACCGCAACGAGTGGATGGCCAAGGCGCGCTACCGGCTGGTGCCGGACGGCGACCTGCGCCAGACGCTCCAGCTCAAGCTGGGCTACTCCGACGAGGGCTCCAACGAGACGTACCTGGGCCTGTCGGACGCGGACTTCGCGGCGAACCCGCTGCGCCGCTACAAGGCCAGCCAGTTCGACCACATGCGGTGGCACCGCACCCAGGCGGTGCTCAGCCACGTGCTGGAGGGGCGCGACATCACGGTGACGACGTCGCTGTACCGCCAGGACCTGGACCGCAGCTGGCGCAAGGTGAACGGCTTCCGCGGCATCAGCATCTCCGACGTGCTCGCGGACCCCACCAGCGCGCGCAACGCCATCTACTACAGCGTGCTCACCGGCGAGCAGGACTCGTCCACGCCGGGAGAGACCATCCTCATCGGGCCCAACTACCGCGTCTTCGTGAACCAGGGCCTCCAGAGCGTCGCCCGCTGGTCGGCGCGGACGGGCGCGCTGTCGCACAACGTCGAGTTCGGCGTGCGCTACCACTTCGACAGCATCGACCGGCGCCACACCCAGGACGGCTTCCGCATGGTGTCCGGCGAGCTGGTCGCCGAGGGCGGCGCCACGGAGGTCACCGCCGACAACAAGGACTCCACGCACGCGCTCGCGCTGCACGCGACGGACGCCATCGCCTGGGGGCCCCTGGTGGTGACGCCGGGCGTGCGGCTGGAGGTCATCCGCTCCAAGTCCGTGGACAAGCTGGAGAGCACCACCCAGAACGGGTCGCTGGAGGCGCTGATGCCGGGCGTGGGCGTGTACGGCGCGCTCAACCCCGCGCTGGGCCTGTTCGCCGGCGCCTACCGGGGCTTCTCCCCGCCCGCGCCGGGCCAGCCCCAGGCCGTGGGCCCGGAGAAGAGCATCAACTACGAGGCCGGCGCGCGCTGGTCACGGCGCAGTGAGCGCTTCGAGGTGGTGGGCTTCTTCAACGACTACTCCAACCTCACCGACGTCTGCACCTTCTCCAACGGCTGCTTCAACGACAACCTGGACCGCCAGGTGGACGCGGGCGAGGCGAACATCTACGGCCTGGAGGCCTACGCGGAGAAGACCTTCCGTCCGGGCGGCGGCATCACCTTCCCGCTGACGGTGGCGTACACGTTCACGCGCACGAAGCTGCTCAACGACTTCCGTTCGGCGGATCCGCAGTTCGGCAACGTGGTGGCGGGAGACGAGCTGCCGTACGTGCCCAACCACCAGCTCTTCGCCTCCATTGGCGTGGAGGGCGCGCGCTGGGGCGCCTTTATCAGCTCCACCTTCCTGAGCAGCATGCGCGAGCAGGCGGGCCAGGGCGAAATCCCCGAGGGCCTGAAGACGGGAGCCCTGTTGACGTTCGACGTGAACGCCAACTGGAACATCACCCGCTGGGGGCAGCTCTACGTGAGCGGCCGCAACCTCCTGGACGAGGCCGTCATCGTCGGCCGCCGCCCGTACGGAGCGCGCCCCAACGCGCCCCGCATGCTCATTGGCGGCTTCAAGGTTCAGCTCTAGCACCGCTGGCCGCGCCCCTCCCGAAGCGCAGGTACAGGGAGGGGACGAGCAGCACGTTGAGCACGGCGGAGGAGAACAGCCCTCCGAGGATGACGACGGCCATGGGGTGTTCAATCTCCTGCCCGGGCTTCAGGCCTCCCACCACCAGCGGGACGAGCGCCAGGGCCGTCGTCAGCGTCGTCATCGCCATGGGCTGGAGCCGCTCCAGCGTCCCGCGCAGGACGAGCTCGCGGCCGAACGGGACGCCCTCGCTGGCCTCCAGGTGGCGGTAGTGGCTCACCAGGAGGATGCCGTTGCGCGCGGCGACGCCCAGCACGGTGACGAACCCCACGAGTGAGCCCAGCGAGACGACTCCACCGGTGAGCAGCACGCCCACCACTCCGCCCACCAACGCGAAGGGCAGCGTCCCCAGGGTGAAGGCCACGAGCCTGCCCGACTGGAAGTCCAGGTAGAGCACCAGGGCGATGCCCAGCACCGCGAGCATGGAGAAGCCCAACAACCGCGTGCGCGCACCCTCGCGCTCCGCGTACTCGCCCAGGACCTCCGCGTGGTGGCCGGTGGGCCAGTCCAGGCCGGAGAGCGCGGCCCGGATGTCGGTGACCACCGAGCCCAGCGCCCGGCCCTGGGCGTCGCAGGTGATGTCCAGCCTGCGGGAAGCGCCCTCGTGCTGGATGATGTTGGGCACGGACACGAGCTCCACCCGCGCCACGTCGCCCAACCGGTAGGGCATGCCCGACGGGGCCCGCAGGCGCAGTGCCTGCACCGCGGCCACATCCTGGCGCACGGAGTCCTCGCCCCACACGACGACGTCCAGGGTGCGCTCGTCGCGGTAGACCTCTCCCACCTTGGTGCCTTGCAGCAGCGTGGACACCGCCCGCTGCACGTCTCCCGGCGTGAGCCCCAGCCGGCGCCCCGCCTCCGGATCCAACCGCAGCTGGACCTGCGGCACCAGCACCTGCGGCTCCACCTTGAGGTTCACCACGCCGGGGATGCCTCGCAGCTTCGCCTCGATGTCGCGCGCCTTCGCGCGCAGCACGTCCAGGTCGGGCCCCGAGGCGCGCACCACGATGGAGCCGCTGGCGCCGCTGAGCACCTCCTTGATGCGCTCCTGGAGATACGTCTGCACGTCGCGGTAGAGGCCGGGGTAGCCCTCCACCACGTCGTGGATGCGCTGCACGGTGGCCGGGTAGTCGTCGACGGCGTCCAGGCTGATCCACAGCTCCGCGAAGTTGGGGCCCACCACCTCGTCGGCCACTTCGGCTCGGCCGATGTGCGCGCCGAAGTGGCGCACGCCCGGGATGGCCCGCAGCTCCTCGCTGGCCCGCAGCGCCGTGCGGAGGACCGCGTCTCCGGACGTCCCCGGCTTGGCCACCCAGTGCATGAGGAAGTCGGACTCCTGGAAGTGCGGCAGGAAGCCCTCGCCCAGCATCGCCGCGAGGATGCCTCCTCCCAGCAGCACGGCGATGACGCTTCGCACCGCCACCCGGGGCCGGTCCATCATCCAGGCGACGAGCGGGCGGATGCGCTCACGCAGCCATCCGCCCAGCCGCGGCGTGTGCTCCTCGCCCTTCCCCGTCAGGAACAGCAGGCACAGCACCGGGGTCAGCGTGAGCGCGACCGCCATGGAGGCGCCCACCGCCAGCACGTACGCCACCGCGAGCGGACGGAAGAAGGCGCCGCTCACGCCCTCCAGCAGGAACACCGGCAGGAAGACGAGGACGACGATGATGGTCGCGTAGACGACGGCGCTGCGGACCTCCAGCGACGCGTCGAGCACCACCTGGAAGGCGGAGCGCGGATGGCCCAGCGCCCGGTTCTCCGCCAGGCGCCGCTGCACGTTCTCCACGTCGATGATGGCGTCGTCCACCACCTCGCCCAGCGCCAGCACCAGGCCCGCGAGCACCATGGTGTCCAGGGTGGCCCCCACCAGCCGCAGCGCGACGATGGCGCCCACCAGGGACAGCGGAATCGCCACCAGGCTGATGGCCGCCGTGCGCACGTCCTGGAGGAAGGCGAAGAGGACGATGATGACCATCACGCAGCCCACCAGCACGGCGTGCCGGAGGTTGCCCAACGCGGTCTCGATGAAGGTCGCCGGACGGAAGATGCCCGGCACCACGGTGACGCCCTGGAGCGCCGGACGCATCTGTTCGAGCGCGGCCTCCACCTGCTCG
This sequence comes from Corallococcus sp. AB032C, assembly GCF_003668935.1. Lineage (NCBI taxonomy): Bacteria > Pseudomonadati > Myxococcota > Myxococcia > Myxococcales > Myxococcaceae > Corallococcus > Corallococcus sp. AB032C. Next base: position 64,276 of record NZ_RAWP01000021.1, read on the forward strand.
GTGACCTCCAGCGTGTTGCCCCAGGGCTGCTTCTCGATGATGAGGAGGATGCCGGCCGTGTCGTCGACGATGCCCTCGCCGATGGGCGGTGGATGTCCCTCCTGCACCGTGGCCACGTCCGCAAGCCGGATGGAGGCTCCGTTGCGGAAGGCCACGGGCACGTCCTCCAGCGCGGCCAGCGTGGTGGAGCCCGGCAGGCTGACCGCCAGCCGCTGGTTGGGTGTGTCGATGAAGCCTCCCGAGGACGGAAGGCTCGCATCGCGCGCGACGCGCAGGACGTCATCCAGGGTGACGTTCGCGGCGCGCAGCCGTTCCGGATCCACCTTCACCTGGAACTGGCGATCCCGCTGTCCCCAGATGGCGACGTTCGCCACGCCCGGGATGCCCATCAGCCGGGGGCGGATTGTCCACCGCGCCACGTCCGACAGCGCCATCCGGTCCAACGTGTCGGAGCGCAGGCCGACCTTGAGGACGCGGCTCGTCGCCGACACGGGGGAGAGCATCACCGGAGGGCGCGCCACCGAGGGCAGCGTGGGTGCGATGCGAGCCAGCCGCTCCTGCACCAACTGCCGCGCCCGGAACAGGTCCGAGCCCCGCTCGAAGATGAGCACCACGGAGGACAGGCCCAGCACGGACTTGGAGCGCAACGTCTTCAGCGCGGGGACGCCCGCGAGGCCGTTCTCCAGGGGCGTGGTGATCAGCTTCTCCACCTCCAGGCTGGAGAGGCCGGGGACCTCCGTCTGGATTTCCACCAGCGGTGGAGCGAACTCGGGGAAGACATCCAACGGCATGCCGCGAAGGCTCGCGTAGCCGAGGATGAGCAGCAGGACCGCCGCGGCGATGGGGATGATCTTGAGTTGGAGGCAGGCGGAGATGAGCTTGTGCATGTTGGAATCAGGTCTTCCTCAGTGGCCCGCACCGAACTCCGTGCCGAACAGTTCCGCCGCGCCCACCGTCACCACGGGGGTGCCCTCGCGGGGCCCCCGTCCGAGCAGCAGGTCCGTGCCCTCCTGGCGCACGACGTCCACGCGGCCCCGGGCGTAGACGTGCTCCGCCTCCCGCACGTAGACCCAGGCGCCGCCCAGCGCGTCGTAGACGACGGCGGACGCAGGCACGGCGAGGAGCGCTTCTCCCGCGTCGAAGCGCAGCGACACCCCGACGCGCTGGCCCGGCGCGAAGCGCGCGGACGCGGGCAGTTCATAGAAACGGTCCACCGTGGCGGAGACCGGATCCGCGCTCGGAGGCCCCATCACCGGCAGCGCCTCCACGCCCTCGTCCTGGCCGGACAGCAGCGCGTGCACCCGCACGGGCACGTCCGGTTTCACGCGGTGGACCTCGTCGACGAAGAGGGGCACGCGCACCCAGTTCGCGGTGAGGCCGACGACCTCGAAGAGGGGGGCTCCCGCCGTGACGGTCTGCCCTGGCGCGACCGACACCTGGCGCAGGACGCCGTCGCGCGGCGCGAGGATGCGCATGCTGACGTCCGACTCCAGCGGTGAGCGGCTCACCAGCTCCAGCCGCGTGCGCGCGGCAGCCAGCTCCGACCCGGCGACGGCGCGCTCGGCCCTGGCCTCCTCGACGGCGCGCGCCGTGCCCGCGCCATCCGCGAGCACCCGCTCCGCGCGGGCGAGCCGTTCCGCCGAGACCTCGTCGCGGGCACGGGCCACGTCCGCCGCCCTGCGCGCCTGGGCAAGCAGGTCCCGGTCCACGGTGGCGAGCGGCACCAGCCGCAACAGCACGTCGCCCCGCTTCACCGTGGCCCCGGGACGCAGCGCGGTGCCGCCCTCCGCCACGACGCCGCCCGCCACGGGCGCGGTCACCACCAGCGCATTGCCAGACGGGACGACGACCTCGCCGCCCAGCATCCGCCGCCGCTCCGCGCTGCGCTTCTCCACCGGCTGGACGCGCAGGTCCAGCCGCGCCTCCGCCTGGGGCTGGAGCGTCACCGTCGCGAGCGAAGCCTCCGTCACGTGGGAACTCACCGCAGCGGCGGGCGGTGGCGCCGCGGGCTTCTGCTCCTGGCAGGCGAGCGATGGGGCGACAAGACCGGTGACGGCCATCAGCCGGACAAACCTATTCATGAGCCACTCCCTGTTTGCCCAGACCCCGGTCCAGTTGGGCGAGCGCGCGGCGCAGGTCCGCGTCGAGTTCAAGGGTGCGGAGCCTCGCGTCGGCCAACCGGCGCAGGGCATCCAGCACCAACACGTACGGCGCATCTCCAGCGTCGAAGGACTTCCGCGCGCCGTCGCTCGCGGACGTCAGCGCCGGGAGGATGTCCGCCTGAAAGGCCGCGAGTGAGGTGGACGCCTGGAGCACGCGCTCCCGGGCCACGAAGACCTCGTTCGCGACCTGCTGCCGCAAGAGCACGTAGCGGGAGGAGGCGCGCATCAACTCCGCCTCCGCGCGTCCGACGCCCCCGGGGTTCCAGTTGAAGATGGGAACGTCCAGCTGCGCGCCCGGCACCCACAGCGCCTGGGGCGAGCCGTTCGCGGACGTCGACGGCTTCACGTCCAACCGCGCGAGCAGGTTGACGATGCGCGCCTTTTCCCAGCCCAGCCGGCTCCCCGCCAGCTGGATGCCCAGCTCCGTGGCGAGCACGTCCGGCCGGGCGGCCTGCGCCAGCGCCATGAGCTCAGGCAGCGGACGCAGGGTGCGGGACTCGCGGGGGGATTCCTTCGGAACGGCCTGCGCGAACAGCGGGCTCTGCACCACGCCCATCAGGAGCCGCAACCGCTCCCGGGCCAGCAGCACCTCCGTGCGCGCGCGCCGGGAGGCGTCCTCCGCCAGCAGCTTCTCCGCGCGCAGCGCATCCACCTCCACGCGGCTGGCGTCCCCCGCGGCCAGGCGCGCCTCGGCCAGCTCCAGCGTCCGCGACCACAGGCCCGCGAGTTCCTCCAATGCTCCGCGCCGCCCTTCCGCGAGCACCCAGTCCGCGTGCGCGACGCGGACATCCCGGGCGACATCCAGGCCGTTCTGCACGAGCCCGCGAGCGACCTGCTCCACCTGCGCCTTCGCGGCCGCGACGCGGGCCGGACGCTGCCAGAGGGCGAAGAGCGGGAGGAGCAGCGAGGACTCGATTGTCCGGGGGCCCACGGGCAGCAGCAGGGAGAACGTGGGATTGGGCAGCGCTCCCGCCTCGGCCAGGTCGGCCCGCGAGACGCCGAGCTGTGCCATGTCCGCCTGGAGCGCGGCGCTGTTCCAGAGGGCGACGGCGACGGCCGTGCCTTCATCCAGGGTCGCCGCGTCCGTGAGGCCTGGCGGGAGGGAGGGGGTCCCATCCGCGCCTGGGCCCAGGGGAGCGGCACGCGCCGCGAGCTCCGAGGACACCCACGCCCGGTCGTAGGGCGAGGTGGCACAGGCCGTGGCCAACAGCAGCCACGCGAGCAGCATCAAGCGAGCATCGGGTCTTCGGGGCCTGCACCGGGAAGGCATGCGGCGACCCTGCCAGCCCCGGTTGAACGGCGGCTGAACGGCACCGGGAGCCCCCGGCCGGAGCCCTCCCGCCAGTGGTATAGCTCCGACTCGAAAGCCCGCCATGCGAGTCCTCGTCGTCGATGATCATCAGGAGCTGCGCGCCCTCGTCTCCCAGGCGCTGGAGCGCGACGGCCACGTCGTCCGGCAGGCCGGCGACGTGGAGCAGGCGCGGCAGGCGCTCATGGATGCGGTGGACGTCATCGTGCTCGACATCGGGCTGCCGGATGGATCCGGGCTCTCGCTCTGCCGCGAGCTGCGCGAGGACGGCGTCCAGACACCCATCCTCATCCTCACCGCCCACAACCGCGTGGCCGAGCGGGTGGAGGGACTGGACGCGGGCGCGGACGACTTCCTGGGCAAGCCCTTCGCCATCGCGGAGCTGCGGGCGAGGGTGCGAGCACTGGGGCGACGACGGGAGCGGGCCAGCACCGTCCGCGTCCAGTTGGGCGACGTGGTGCTCGACTTCGGCCGGCGGGAGGCGCTCCGCGCTGGCAGCACCGTGCCCGTCACCGCGCGGGAGTGGGCCATCCTGGAGATGCTGGCCGCGCACGGAGACCGCGTCGTGGGCCGGGACGCGCTGCTGGAGTCCGTCTGGGGCGAGATCACCAGCGGGGCCGCGAGCAGCCTGGAGGTCCTGGTCGGGCGAATCCGCCGCAAGCTGGGCGAGGACGTGGTGCGCACGCTGCGCGGCGAGGGGTATGGCCTTGGAAGCGGCTGACACCGGTCACCCCAGGGATTCGATGGTGCGCAGGCTGACGCGCGCCATGCTGGTGGTCACCCTGGCCAGCAGCGCGCTCACGGCTGGAGCCACCGGGCTGATTGCCTATCGCCTGCTGCTCGCGGGCGAGGACCGGCGCCTGCGGGACGCGGCGGTGGACCTGGTGGAGGAGACCGCCGGGATGGGAGCCACGGAAGCAGCGGCGGCGGCCCATGACGAGCAGAAGGAACTGGCTGCCTTTGGCATCCACATCGCACTGTTCTCCGAAAACGAATGGCTGGGCGGCGCAACCGGCATTCCCATCCATGACGGCTGTGATTGGTCCCCACTCCCGGGCGACTCGGGTGTGCGGCTTTGCGGTGTGAGGGGCCACGGGCATCTGGCGGTGGCCATGGAGCGGCTGGAAAGCATCCCCCTCTTGCGGCTCTCCCTCCCGCTGGCCGCGTTGATCGCCGCGGGCTGCGCGGCCCTGCTGAGCCTGGGGGTGAGCCGGCGCGTGGCGCGCTGGGCGGCCCGGCCCCTCACGGAGCTGAGCGAGGCGCTCTCACGCATCGAGCCCGGCGGTCCCATCCCCGCCCCCCTCCATGCCCCGGCCCGCTACGGAGAAGTGAACGCCGTGCGCACCGCGCTGGTGGACCTGCTCACGCGCCTCCATGAAGCCCTGGACCAGTCGCGCCGCTTCGCCGCCAACGCCGCGCATGAGCTGCGCACGCCCTTGACGACGCTGCGGGTGGAGCTGGAGCTCCAGGCGGAGACCCCACAGCCCGCCGAAACCGCGCAGGCGCTGGAGCGGATGCTCCGGACGGTGACGTCGCTGGGGGTGCTGGTGGAGCGGCTGATGGTGCTGGCGGAGGGAACCCAGGGCGAGCTCGCGCTCTTTGAGCCGGTGAGCCTGTCGGACCTCGTGGAGGACGTCGTGCGCGCCCTGCCCGAAGACGAGCAGCGCCGCGTCGACGTCGACGCAGGGACGCGGGGCCTCATCCCGGGGGATGGCCACCTGCTGCGGCAGCTCGTCGACAACGCGGTGGAGAACGCGCTCAAGTTCTCCAACGGCGGACGCGTCCACGTATCCCTCCAGCAGACCGGGGACGCCACGCTCCTCGACGTGCGCGACGAGGGACCGGGCATCGCGCCCGAGGACTCCATGCGCGTCTTCGAACCCTTCTACCGCACGCCGAGCGCCCGCGCCGGGAAGCAGGGCCATGGCATCGGCCTGTCCCTGGTGGCGCTCGTCGCCCGGGCCCACCGGGCCCACGCGGAGTTCCTCCCCTCGCCGAGGGGAGCCCACCTGCGGTTGTCATTCCCCCGTGCCACCGGGCCGGACTGCTAGGAATCCCATCGTGTCCATCCTCATCGTCGAAGACGAACTGCGGGTCCGCGCCTTCATCTCACGGGGCCTCACGGAAGAGGGCTTCCGCGTGCGCGAGTGCGTGGACGGCGTGCACGCCCAGGAGCTGATGCGCCACGAGCGCTTCGCGCTCATCATCCTGGACTGGATGCTGCCGGGCATGTCCGGGCTGGACGTGCTCCGGGCGCTGCGCGCGAAGCAGGACATGACGCCCATCCTCATGCTCACCGCGAAGGACGCGGTCGCGGACCGCATCAACGCGCTCAACGCCGGCGCGGACGACTATCTCATCAAGCCCTTCGCCTTCGATGAGCTGCTGGCGCGCATCCGCGCCATCCTCCGCCGCGTCGACAACCGCGCCACGCCCCTGCTGAGCCACGCGGACCTGACCATGGACCCCACCACGCGGAAGGTGATCCGGGCCGGCGTGGAGATTCCGCTGACCGCACGGGAGTACGCGCTGCTGCAATTCCTGCTCGAGCACGCGGGCGAGGTCCTGTCCCGGACCCGCATCGTGCAGGCCGTGTGGGAGCACGACTTCGAGACCTTCTCCAACGTCGTGGAGGTCTACATCCGCTACCTCCGGGCCAAGGTGGACACGCCCTTCTCCACCAAGCTCATCCACACCGTGCGCGGCGTGGGCTACGTGCTCCGGAGCCGCGCATGAAGCGCCCGCGTTCGCTCCGCGCACAGCTGACCTACTTCTTCGCCGGCTCCGTCCTGGGGACCACGCTCCTCTACGGCGTGCTGGTGACGGTGGTGCTGGCCACCAGCGAGTACTTCCAGCACGCGGAGAACCCCAGCCTGTGGTTGCACGAGGGAATCTTCGACGAAGCGTTTCAGGCCCTGGGCGCCATCGTCTTCAGCATGCCCATCGCGGTGGTGGGCTCCATCGTGATGGGCGGCGCGCTGGCCCGCAAGGCGCTGGCGCCGCTGCGCGAGGCCCGTGACCGGGTCCGCGCCGCGCGGGCCTCGGAGCTGGACCTGTGCCTTCCCGACCGGGGAACCGGTGACGAGTGGGACACGCTGGCGGGGACCCTGAACGAGCTCCTCGCGGACGCCCGCGCGTCGCTCGTGCGCATCCGCTCCTTCACCTCCGACGCGGCGCACGAGCTGCGCACGCCGCTCACCATCATCATGGGCGAGACGGAGGTCAGCCTGCGCAGGGAGAGGACGCCGGAGGAGTACCGCCGCACGCTGGCCATCGTGCTCGATGAGACCCGGCAGCTCAGCGTCCTGGTGGACGCGCTGCTCCAGCTGGCGCGCGCGGATGCCGGTACGCAGGTCATCACCCTGGAGCCCGTGGAGCTGCACGCCCTGGCGCGGCAGTCCCTCCAGCGCACGGAGCAGCTGCTGGCGGCGCAGTCCCGGAGCCTGACGCTGGAGCTGACGGGCGGCCCCACGCAGGTCCGGGGCAATCCGGTCCTGTTGACCCACGTGCTGGACAACCTGCTCTCCAATGCATGCCGCTACGCCCGCGAGCGCATCCGCGTGGAGCTGGACGCGACGGACACCGGCGTCCGCGTCACCGTGGGGGATGACGGCAAGGGCGTGGACGCAGGCTTCGAGGCCCGGCTCTTCCAGCGCTTCGCCCGGGCGGACGCATCGCGACAGGGCGAGGGCACCGGCCTGGGGCTCGCGGTGTCACGGACCATCGCCGAGGCGCATGGCGGCACGCTCGACTACGCGAGGGTCGACGGCGAAAGCCGCTTCATCTTGCGCCTCCCGAAGCCGGAAGTGTCTGACGGGCCGCCACTTCCGGCCGAGCATGCCAGCGCTGACAGGACCACAGCCTGAAGGTCGTCACCGGCCGCTCACCGCGGTGCACCGTCACGGAGGGCAGCTCACGCACCGCCGCGCAGTGCGCGTCCAGCCGCGCCTCCGCGTCGCGCAGCGGCTGGCGCAGGTCCGCGACGATGAGGGCGTCCGCGCCGGGACGCACCCGGTCCAGCCAGAAGCCATACGCCAGCCCGTCGCCGCCCAGCGCGGAGTCGGACTGGGTCTCCGGGTGGTCAGGCAGGTAGTAGGCCAGCTCGCTCGCCGTCTTGTAGCCCCAGCCCACCACCATGGGCGCGGGCGTGCCGGCCGCCTCGCGGTGCCGTTGCACTGCTTCGGCCAGCTCATGCCAGCCGCTCACCAGGTTGTCGCGCTCGCGAAAGGGAATCCACGGGCAGAGCGGCATCAGATACATGCCCGTCATCAGCACCGCGCCCACGGCCACGCTCAACGCCGCGTAGCCGCGCACGACCCGGTGCTCGCGCAACGCCCATGCGCCCGCGGCGGCGGCCACCATCACGCCCAGGTACGCGGGGGCCACCCAGTTCATCTTCACCCAGTGCAGGGGGCTCACCAGGGTGAACAGGGCGAGCCCCGGCACACTGGCGAACGCCAGCAGCCGTGCGCGGTCCTCTCCCCTCCACGCCTGGCGCACGAGGACGCCCGCCGTCAGCAGCAGCGCCAGGTAGAGCAGCGGCCCCACGGCCACCGCCTGGAGTCCCAGGTAGCGGCCCACGAGGTAGCCATGAAAGCCATCCACCGTCCGGGCGCGGCCGGTGGTCTGGAACGCGAAGGATGCCCAGGCATGCGCGTGGTTCCAGAGCAGCACCGGTGAGAACACCGCGAGCATGAGGAGACACGCGGCGTAGGGATGCGAGGTGCGCAGGGCTTCACGGCCCCGCCGTGTCACCAGCGCCGTGCCCAGCACCTGGAGCGGCAGCAGCGCGGCGGTGTACTTCGACAACAGCGCGCCCCCGCAGAACACGCCCAGCAGATACCAGCGCCAGCCCATGCGCCCGGGGCCCTGTCCATCCGGCAGCACCAATTCGCAGAGCACGCGGAGCGCGGCGGCCCAGAACAGCACGAGCGGGACGTCCGGCGTCATCACCACCGCGCCCAGACCGAAGAGGACCGTGGCGTTCGCGGCGACCGCCGTCAGTACCCCGACCGCCGGTGAGTACAACCGCTTGCCGAGCGAGTACAGGACCCCGCCAAGCATCGCCGAGGACAGGATGGCGGGCAGGCGCAGCGCGAGCTGCGAGTCCCCCAGGAGCCGGACGGACAAAGCCATCCACCAGGCGCACATCGGAGGATGGTCCAGGTAGGACAGGTCCAGGTGGCGCGCGTATTGCCAGTAATAGGCTTCTTGCGGCGCCAGCTCCACCTGCCCCGCGTAGAGCAGCCGTACGAGCACGAGCACCAGGGTCGCCCCCAGGCCCCATGGCCACCCGCGGTGCTGGGCAGCGACTCCGGGCGTGCTCGGCATCTGACGTCCTTTCGCCCCGATGACACCCGGACAGCCATGCTCCGAGGCGCGGGGATGTTGTGTTGACTCATGCCTGACACGGGAGGGCAGTGTCCGCGTGCCAATACCTCTCTGAGAGACTTTTCATCCCCACTTCATCTTCGCGCGGGGGTGTCCCGTGCGGTTGTCAGCGAATGAGAACTCCCTCATCCCTACCCCATGCGGATCTCATCGGTGTTCACCAAGATGCGGCCCATGCATGAGGTGGAGCTCAAGAGCGTCGTGGACGACCTGCCGCTGCGCCGCCGGCACGTCGAGGGCGCGGGCGGACGACTGCGCTTCGCGGGGACGATGATGGATCGGGACTACACGCTCGATACACGTCCAGACAGCGGAGCCGGGTGGCCGCGGGTCCGCACCTACAGGCACCGGAGGGCGGCTGGACGGAGTTGACGTGGAAGGGCAGCGCCCGAGGCCATCGAGCACGCCTTCCAGGCCACGAGGACTCCCCGCGAGCGGTTCACCGCAGAGCCGCTGAAGGAATTCCTCCGCCGCTTCGAGGCGCGGACCGGCACGAAGGCCTTGCTGACGTGATGCGCGCCTGACGCGCCTCCCCCGCCCTGTTCACCGACGCCGATGGCACGCGACGGGTGGGCTCCGCGAACAAGGAGGGGAAGCGGTATGTGCTCAGCCGCGCCCACGGTGGGCCGCGGCCCCCAGTCCTGTGTACAGGGGAAGCAATCCGGTAGTCTTCGCGGACGGGCGGAGGGCGACGGGCCACGGCCGCGCTGGCTTTGGAGGAACGAATGTCCATCAAGGTGCTGTCAAGCATCACGCTGCTGGGGGCCGTGAGCCTGGGAGGGTTCGTCCTCACTGGGGGCCTGGGACGTGGCCCTGCCGCTTCCGCGGCATCAGCGCCCCCCGTGCGCTTCGTTCCCGTGTCCAGGCTGAAGGATGAAGCCCTGCCCCCCTACACATTCCCCAAGGGATTGCAGGTGACAGGCACCGTCCGGGACAGCCGTGGCCAGCCGGTGTCCAACGGGTTCGTCTCCTTCACCCTGCCGCTCTTGGGCTGGTGCGGCAATGAGCCGCGGCGACTGGGACGCACACGCTTTTCGGACGGTCGGTTCAGCATGTCTCTGCCCGGCGCACAGGAGTTCCTGGTCGTCGCCGAGGATGGACGCGCGACACGGGTCCTGGTCGACAAGGGCATCACCCCGGAGGTGACGGTGTCAGTGGTCCTGCCAGACCATCCCGTCGCGCCCCGCGGAGAGGGAGACGCCTTGCCCTGGGCCCTGCCCGAGCGCCCCCCCTTCAGTGTCGCGCTCTTCGCCGTACCCGAATCGTCAAGCCATCGAAGTCCGCGGCAGGTGGATCCCGAGCTCGTGAAGATGCTGGAGCAACAGCTGCGGGAAAAGGGCTTCGCGCTGCAAACCGACACAGCCACACCGGAACGGATCCAATCCCTCATCGACTGCCGGGACGGGCGCGATGAGAGCTGTTTCCAGAAGGCCTTGCATGGCGTGACAGCCAAGGAGGCCATCATCCTCCAGCCGGGATACCACCCAGACCTCGGGTACATCACCTACTCCGTGGTGGAAGCCCCCACCGGCGACCGGCATGAACGGGGCGAGTTCCACATGCTGGAGCCGCTGGAGCCTCAGGGAAGCCGCTTCACCCGCCGCCTCGCGGAGTCGCGCCTGCGCGGTGGCCGATGGGGGATTGTCCGGAAGGGTCCGCCCACGAACGCCTGCGAGTACCTCGCCGGTGCACGCTTCGAGTCCATCAAGGCCGAGAATGGCAGCTACCACGCCGTCGAGTTCCCCGCGCAGTCGCCCTTCTCGATTCAGCTGCGAGGCAGTCCCAACAGGGACAGCAGCTCCCTGGACTGCGAGGGCTGGAAGTTCGTCTCGCGCCAGCCGTTCTCGAAGGAGCTCACGCCCCAGGGGATGGTGGATCCCCTGACCGGTCGACTCGTCCTCGACGGCCAGGAATACCTCCGGGCCGGAGTCGTCCGCTCCGAGAGTGAGTAGGAGTAGTGGACTCCGGGGGCCGCTGTCCTTTGAGAGGCCCTACACTCATCACCCTCCTGGCTCTTCAGTCCGCCCCCAGGGCGGAGAGCTTGAGCGACAGCTTCGCGAAGGCAGGAACCGATGCGTGCTCCATGCCCGCGGAGTACAGCCAGGCCTCTCCCAGCACGGTCCGCTGCCACGGCGCGAGCCACTCCAGCGATGGAGCGGCGTCGTCCGCCCAGCCGTCCCTGAGCCATCCCCTCATATGAAACCGAGCGCTTCTTTGAAGACAGGGTGCTGATGGAGGAGCTCGGCGAAGCGCTCGACGAGAGGCCGCAATCGCTCCTCCTTCATCATGGGAATGGCCTGGTAATACATGCAGCCCTGCCGGAAGAGCGAGTAGGTGCGTGTCTTGACGGTATTGGCCTTCAAGCCCTTCTCCATCCCGAGACTCTCCCCAGCGGCGCCCAGCAGCGTCAGCAGCACCTGGGCCAGGGCGCTCACCAGCAGCAGCCTGTCTCTGCGCTCGGGACTCTTCACGCGCACCGTGGACAGTCCCATCCCGAATCTCAAGTCCTTGACGTCCCGGAACGTCTCCTCGCACGAGAAACGCCGGGCGTGGAGGTCCACCACCTGGCGCGCGCTGGAGGCTCCCAGGCTGGTGGCCAGACACCACGGCTCCTTCATTCCCTTCTGGCGCACCAGCACCACCGCGGGCACCGGCGTGCGGTCCGCCGTCACGTGCACGTCCGTCAGCTTCTTGGCGTGCCCGCTGGTGGGAATCCACTCGGCCGCGGGACACCCGGTGCCGCCGGCCACCTCCACCCGCACGTCCTTGCGAAAGCGCACCACGTACTCGAAGCCCGCCTGGGCCAAAAGGGCATACAACCGCTGGTCCGCGAAGCCCCGGTCCGCCAGCACCGTCACCTTCACCCCTTCGGGCACGCACTCCTTGAGCCGCGGCAGCAGCTCATCCTCCGCATGGGCGCGGTTGCCCGCCAGCGCGCTCTTCTGGAGCGTCATCCACAGCAGGGGCGTGGTGCGTCCATGCGAGGTGACGAGGCTGGCCACCAGGGAGGTGTGGTCATCGGCCTCGAAGTCCGTCCAGTCCAGCGCCACCAGCGCTTCGGTGCGCTCGGCCAGCACGTACGGCACCCACGAGGCCGCCAGCTTCCACACGTCCACCGCCTCGTTGGACAGCAGCCGGTCCACCTGCTTGATGCCGTGCTTCTGCACTCCGCATCGCGCCCACGCCAGTGCCTGGCCAATGGCGTGCACCGACAGCGACGCGGCGTGCACCACGCCCAACGTCGCGTGCGCCAGCGACAGCACCCCAGGAACCTCAGCACCTGCTCTTCGTTGATGGCCACTTTGCGTCCCAGCATGGCCTCTCTTACTGCTCCCCACCACTCCGCCTCGCACGGGCCTGACAGGCAGGCGGCTGGCGATCAGCTTGCCGAAATGAGGGGATCTCTCAGCTCCCTGACCGGATGGTGCATCCTCCGGCCGACGTCGTCTGCTACACCTCGTGCGGCGCCTGGGGAGCCTCAGGCGCGCATTCACCTCCACCTGCTTCCGAGCCGATCCCATGAATGAAGAACTGGCCATCACGATCGGCAGAGTCGCCCGTGCCGCCCGCGAGGAGCAGGGCCTGACCCAAACCGAGGTGGGCCCTCGCGTGGGCCTCCTCTCCACCGTCTACAGCCGCCTGGAACGCGGGAAGATGCTCCCCAGCGTTCCGACGCTCTACCGTCTCTGCACGGAGCTGAAGGTGTCTCCGGAGGACATGCTCGGACTCACCGCCCTGGTGCGAGGCCGCAAGGGCCAGCGTCCGCGAGCGCGCGAGGACGAAGTGCCCGCCCTGCGCCGCCTGCTCTACCTTGCGCGCAAGCTGGACGCGGAGAAGCTCGAAGCACTCCTCCACGTCGCTACCGTCCTGACCCGCTAGAGGCCTCTACCTCCGCCGCGTCATCACGTCGGGTTCGTCCGCCTCCCGCCCTTCCGGTCCCGGTCACCAGCGCACCGCGACTCACCGCGCATTCTCGACTCCTGGCGGCTGAAAACGGTCCGTTCAGGGAACCCGGACTCCCGCGGGAGAGGCTTCCGTGCAACCTCCGGGTCCCAGGAGGCTGCATGAAGATACTGAAGGGAATGCTCAAAGGCGGGGTCCTCGGAATCCCCTACGCGGTCGCCGCGACGACCCTCGTCCTGATGATGTTCTTTGGCTTTCAGGGATGGATGCCTTTCTTCGAGCTGGCCCTGTTCGTCGCGGCGTACTCGGCGCCCGCGGGAGCCGCGGTGGGAGCGGGCATCGTCCTCACCGGGGCATATCAGCGGGGATGCACCTGGCGAGCGCAACTGGTGATGGTTGTCATCTACGTGTTGGTGGGCTTCGTGGGCCTCAGGACCACGGACATCTGGACCTTGGAGTGGATCGTGCGAGTGGCGCCAGCCTTTCTCCCGCTGGGCCTCCTCGCCACCTGGGCCGCGACGCGCTGGATCAAGCGGTAACCGGCGTCGGGGCGTACTCCGACCCAATGGCTCTCGCCCGCGTCCGTTGGATGCATTCCTCCATCAGCCGCCCCAGCTCCGCCTGGGGCAACACTCCGTTGCGCGCCAGGAAGGACTCATCGACTCCCGGGATGCTGGGGAGCGAGGGCGTCCTTTGCGTCTCCAGCGCATCCAATGCCTGACGCAGTGCCTGCTTCGCCTTGCCGCCGCCCCGCTCCAGGGCGAACGCAATGACATCCCAGGCCAGCTCCGCGTGCCGTCCCTCATCCTCCGCGATGACCGCCAGGGTCTCCCGCACGACCGGGTCGCTGGCCCGCCTTGACGCTTCAGCGGCGACGCTGGCTGCGAGTCCTTCACCCAGGCACCCATCCAGCAACGACCCGCGCACCAGCCGCGACCACTCGTCGCCTTCGCCTGGATTGGGACGCTGGGGGCGGTCCTGGCCCAGCTCCGGAATCATTCCCGCGCTCCAGGGCAGCCCCGAGTAGGCCCGGGCGAGCGCGAAGCACCGCCTGGCATGACGGACCTCGTCCAGGGCCGCCAGGTGACACGCCTCCAGCAGCTCCGAAGGTGCGCCCAGGGCGGAGAGCTTGAGCGACAGCTTCGCGAACGCCGGAACCGACGCGTGCTCCATGCCCGCGGAGTACAGCCACGCCTCCCCCAGCACGGTCCGCTGCCAGGGCATGAGCCCTTCGAGTTCTGGAGCGGCGTCGTCCGCCCAGCCGTCTCCCAGGGCGCGGCGGGCCACACGAGCGCGCCCCTTGAGACGCAGCACGCGTCCCTTCGAGAAGTTCATGTGACTGATTGCACTGTAGGCCCAGTACACGAGCCCCATCGTCGTGGCGCCCAGGATCGTCAGGACGCGCCCACGGGTCCCGGAGCCCTTCATCATGACGACGAGTCCCGACACGAAGAGCATGGGCCCCAGAAGGACGATGAAACACACGAACACCGCGATGAGCTCGACCATGCCCTCGCTGGAGCAACGCATGTGCCAGCGCGTGCAACCGCCCCCCAGGGGAAGGACGAGCGCCCCGGTGTGCAGGAGGGCGCGCACCTGTGCATCGTGCTGCACGCTGATCCGGATCGGAGCCCGTGGCATGACGAGGCGGGCCGCGGCGACGCACGCGGCGAGCATTCGACGGATGGCGGGCGTTGCCCGGACCCGACTTTCGCCATTCTGATGGGGAGCAAGGCAGCGAGGCGAGTGGATGAGCGAACGGGGCCAGGGAGCCGCGGCCATCGGGTGCGGCTGAAGAAAAGTCCGCCAAGACTTTTTTCTCCTGCTCACGCAGAAACACCTCCGATGGCCCGTTGCAGGAATCACCTGCCGACAAACGCGTTTGTTTTCACGGCCCGAGGGAAATTTGGAACCGAAGCGCGCCCGGAAATGTCAGACCGGCGCGCTATGAATCTCCCTGCGCGGCGCCATTCTGGGCGTCGCCGAAAGGGCTCCCTCCACAATGAATATGTCATTGGTTTCCCTCGGGCTTCTGGTCGGCATGACCGGTGTCGGATGCGCGGGTCTCGACGAGGCCGAGGCGGTGGACTCCGCCGTGTCCGCGGACACGACCTCCCAGCTCACCCAGGGCCTGATCACCCAAGTCACCGGTACCAGCCCGGTCACCTTCGTCGCCTCGTCGGGCAACACGACGAAGCCATACGACCAGTCCGCCACGTCGGTGGTGGCATACACGCGGGACTCCACCACCGGGGCGTTCACGGCCTATCCGGGCACGGGCTCCGCGGACGGCACCCTCTCCGTGCCGAACGTCCCTTCCGGCCGCATCTACCTGAAGCTGGGCTCGCGCTACCTGGTGAGCACCAGCCGCGCGTTCGACCTGGGCTCCACGGAGTGGGGCCGCGATGGCACCTTCGTCTCGCTGCCCACTCCCGTGACGGTGTCCGCCACCGGCCTGTCTCCCTGGCAGCCGGGGGACTACCTGGAACTGTATTCGTTGAACCCGGGCGCGTTCGGCTACATCAACACAGGCGTCACGGGGTTCCCCATGACGGGCGCCACGTCGCTCTCCGGGCTGACTTTCGATTACTCCGACATGCTCAACCCGGTGCTGCTCGACAGCGGCCTCGGGGATGTGTTGTCGCTGGCTCAGATGCGGTGGCAGACGAGCGCGAATGGAGTGCCCTACCGCGCGATGCACAAGGTGCTCAACACGAGCATGACGCAGGTGGAGGGCCAGCCCGTCTCCGTCAGCGGGACCTTCACCCAGCCCGCCGCGACAGGCACCTTCGCGGTGGACTGGAGACGCTCGGCCTTCGAAGCCATGCGCACTCAGGTGAACCCGGGCGCGGTCAGCACGTACAACGAGATCTGGATGTCCGCCCGGCCGGCCGCGCTGGGCTCGGCGCTCGCGTCCATCAGCGGGCAGCCTCTGCTCGTGAAGCTCAATCCTGATACGCAGCGGACCGACATCGTCACGGGGAGCATGACCTACAACAACCCGCTCCCGGCGGCGTGGCAGAAGGTGGCGCTCGCCGCCGCGGGCTTCACGAAGAGCTACGCGCTGGGAACCGCGACGCCCTACACCATGGGCGTGGACATCCGCGTGGATCAGGAGGCGAGCGCATTCACCGCCGCGCCCGTGCAGCCCCTCGTCGGGCCCGTGCAGGCGCCCCTGGTGAACACGCGCGGCGCGTTCCAGAACCTCACGGGCGTGGGGACTGACGCCTCGCTGCGCTGGTCGAAGCCGCTGGTCGGCACGGCCACGAACTACGTGGTGAACATCTTCCGGCTGGGCACGAGCAACGGTTACACCACCGCGACGCGCGTGGCGGCGCTGCACACGGATCTCCAAAGCGTGTACCTGCCCCCGGGCGTGCTGCTGGCGGGCCAGACGTACTTCGCGGAAATCCAGAGCTGGTACCAGCCCGGCTCGGACCTGGCGACGAGCCCGTTCAAGCGCGCCCTGCCTCGAGGCCGCGCCAGCGTGCTCACTGGCATGTTCAGCCCGTAGCCGCTGAAGTCGTGGGAAGGAGGGAGCCCGCTCCCTCCTTCCTCACGAGCCAATGGGCGAATGTCGAATCAGGACTCGTAGCCGCTGAGGGTCACGCTCGCGTTCCAACCCGAGCCGTATGCACCGATCTTCTCTCCCGATTCGAAGCGGATGGAACGCACGGGTTGTCGGTTGAGGCTGAATCCGGGGACGTGACTCCGTGGAGCGGGTGCTAGTTTTCCCGAGACACCCCATGACATTCCGCCCATTGCCCTTCGCCCTCCTCGCGCTGTCTGTCTCACTCAGCGCCTCCGCCCAGACTCCCGCGTCTCCGCTGGGGCCCATCTCTCCCACCACCGGACTGGTGCTTCGGGACGACGTGGTGCGTGCCCTCATCCAGGAGAGCTCAGGGGACCGGATCCATGACGGCGTGCAGCGGCTGTCCCTCATCGCGAGGGACAACCTTGATGGCTACTCGGAGGCGGCTGCATGGACGAAGGCCGCCGCCGAGGCCGCGGGGCTCCAGGACGTCCAGCTGGAGGCCATGAAGGCCGGCCCTCAGTGGCGGGCCACGCGCGGCGAGCTGTGGGTGGCCGGTCTCCACCGGTACCGCGTGACGTCCTACGCAGACCTGCCCATGGCCCTGGCGACCGGCAGTGGCAGCTTCGAGGGCACGGACCTGGAGCTGGTCGACGTGGGCACGGGCACCCAGGACGCGGAGTACGCGGGCAAGGATTTGAAGGGCAAGGTGGTGCTCACCCGGGGGCACCCCACGTCCGCGCTGCGCAACGCCGTGGTGAAGCTGGGCGCAGTGGGCGTGGTCTCGTCCTACTCGACGCCGCCGTGGAACGCGCCCCACCGCATGGACGGCGACTTCCCGGATCAGGTGGGCTGGGCCACCGTCCCCCGGAGCCTGATGCCGCAGGGCGCGCGGACGCCCTTCCTGTTCATGGTGTCCGACCGGCAGGGGCGCGAGCTGAGCGCCCAGCTGCGGGAGGGGCCGGTGAAGGTGGACGTGAGCGTCGCCACGCAAGCGCCCACGGGACACCTCAGCATCGTCAGCGGCGTCATTCCCGGGACGCTCGCGGGGGAGGAGGTCGTCCTCACCGCCCACCTGGACCACTACAAGCCCGGGGCCGACGACAACGCCTCTGGCTCCGCCACGGTGCTGGAGCTGGTGCGCACGTACACCACGCTCATCCGCGAGGGCGTGCTGCCCCAGCCGGTGCGAACCCTGCGCGTGCTGTGGCTGCCGGAGTTCGAGGGCACCCGCGAGTGGTTCTCCCACCACGGCGCGGATCCGGTGCGGCGGGTGGCTCAGTTCAACTTCGACATGCTCGGCGCCAGCATGACCCGCGTCCACTCGCGCTTCCAGGTCTCGTACACGCCGGACTGGAATGGCAGCTTCGTGAACGCGGTGTCTGAGTCCACGGTGGCCTTCATGAACCGTTTCAACGGAGTGGCCTACCCACCGAGGAAGGACTTTCGCATCGGGTCGGTGACCGGCTCGCAGGACCCGATGGATGCGCACATGGAGCGCTACGGACGGGGTTCGGATCACCAGCTCTTCAACGACCACGGCATCCCCGGCGTCGCCTACTCCACGTGGCCCGATGACGCCTACCACACCAGCGGCGACCGGCCGGAGAACGTGGACCCCACCCAGTTGCACCGCGCGGCGTTCGCGGGCCTGGCCGGCATCACCGTCGCCGCGTGGGCCGAAGGCACGGGCGCCCTGGAGCTCTCGCGCCTGGTGGCGGTGCACGGCGCGAAGCGCGTGGCGGAGGACGAGTTCAGGGCCCGCCGCGAGCTGGCCTCGACGCCCGCCGCGCAGGTGCCCGGCTTCGCCCGTCTGGCCCGCGCCGGGGTGCGCGCGGGCTACCAGCGCGAACGCGACGCCCTGCGCTCCTGCCTGGCCCTGGGCGCGCCCGCCGAGCCGGTGAAGGCGATGGTCCAGGCGCTGGAGACCGCCGAGTCCCAGGCCCTGAAGCGCCTGGACGCGGACGGGAAGGCGCGCGGCGTGTCCCTGAAGGAGCCCTCACCTGGAGAAGCCGAGCGCAAGGCACGGGCCTTCGTTCCGCGTCGCGTGAAGGGCCAGGAGCTCGCGTCGTTCGATGACCTGGAGCGCAGCGCGCCCCCCGAATCCAAGGCCCGGGTGGAAACTGTGAAGGCCGCCATGAACACCGCGTCCACGGCCCTGCGCGAACAGGGGGAGAGCGAGCTGCGCTTCTACCAACTGGCGGATGCGCTCGCGAGCTACGCCGACGGCAAGCGCTCCGTGGCGGACATCCGCGACGCGGCCCATGCCGAGTATGGCTATGTCTTTCCCGTGGAGGCCCTGATGGAGTTGTTCGGGCTGCTGGAGCAGGGCGGCGTCATGACGCGTGGACGCTAGAGCTGGGCTGACACCAGACGGGCGTAGGCGCCATCCCCTTGCACGAGCGTCTCATGGCGCCCCTGTTCCACGATGCGCCCGTCCTCCATCACCAGGATGAGGTCCGCCTTGCGGATGGTGCTCAACCGGTGCGCGATGACGATGCGCGTGCAGTTGAGCGAAGCCAGCGCGTCCTGGACCCGGTGCTCGGTGACGGAGTCCAGGGCGCTGGTCGCTTCATCCAGGAGGAGGATTTTCGGGTCGCGCACCAGGGCGCGGGCCAGGGCCAGCCGCTGCCTCTGGCCTCCGGACAGGGACATCCCCCGGTCCGCCAGCGGCGTGTCGTACTGGAGCGGCATGGCCATGATTTCATCGTGGATCTGCGCCTGCTTCGCCGCGCCGACGATGCGCTCCGGGGGCGCTGAAGGGTCCCCGAGCGCGATGTTCGCGCGCAGCGTCGCTCCGAAGAAGGAGGGCTCCTGCAGGACGATGCCCACCTGCTCTCGCACCGCGCTCAAGGACAGCTGCTCCAGGTCGACCCCGTCGTAGAGCACCCGTCCTCCCGTGGGCAGGTAGAGCCCCAACAGCAGGTTCGCGAGCGTGCTCTTCCCCGCGCCGGAGCGCCCGACAATCGCCACCAACTGCCCGGGCTCGATGCGCACGGACACGTCCTGGACGATCATCGGCGCCAGGGTGCCGAAGCGGAACGAGACGCGCTCCATTTCAATCCGGCCCTGCAGCTCCGCGCTCGCCTCTGGCCGCGCCGGGTCTCGCTCCACCGGGGTGTCCAGCACGTCATCGATGCGCTCGATGTAGCTGCCCACCAGCTGCAGCTGCCCCATCGTGGCCACCAGGTTCGCCAGGGGCGTGAGCAGGGCCACGGCCAGCGCGTTGAGGCTCAACATCGTCCCCAGGCTCAGCCGTCCCTCCAGGACCTGGAGCGCGCCCATGCAGAGCAGCAGCAGCGGCGCGCTCAACTTCAGCGTGCCGGAGAGCGCGTCCACCCAGGCGGTCAGCCGGCCTCGGGCCAGGGAGACGTTGAGCACGTCCACGAAGAGGCTGGAGTAGTGCTGCACGGCGCGGTGCTCCGCGCCGAAGGCCTTCAGCGTCTGCATCCCCGTCAGCATTTCAATCTGGTAGCTCTGGTTGCGCGCCTCCAGCTCCAGGTTGCGCGCGAGCAGGCTGCGCTGCTGGCGCCGGGACACCTCGAACACCAGCACCTGCAACGCGCCCAGGGCGCCCACCAGCAGGGCCGTTCCGGGGCTCGCCACGGTCAGGATGATGAAGTAGAGCACCACCAGCAGGCCATCCAGCAGCGTGGACACGAGGCTGGAGGAGAGCACCTCGCGCACGGTGGCGGTGACGTTGAGGCGCGCCATCAGGTCGCCCGCGGCGCGCACCTGGAAGAAGGGATACGCCAGCGACACCAGGTGCTCGAGGAACCCGAGCGTCATGTCGGAATCCACCCGCGTGCGCAGCTCCAGCAACAGGTGGCTGCGCACCAGCGAGGTCAGCAGGTGGAAGCACACCAGCGCGCCCAGCCCCACGCCCAGGACCAGCAGCAGGTGGTAGTCGCCCCGGGGAACGACGCGGTCCACCACCAGGCCGGTCAGCAGGGGGATGGAGAGCGTCAGGACCTGCAACATCAACGACAGGACGAACACCCGCGTGAGCGTCTGGGATTGGCGCGCGAACTTCTCCACGTAGCGCGACCTGCGCTTGGGTTTGCCCGGGGCGCGCACGAAGCTTTCACCGGGCTCGAAGAGCAGCGCCACGCCGGTGAAGAACTGCCGGAACTGCTCCATGGACACGAAGCGGCGGCCCTGCGCAGGGTCGATGATGTGCACGCCGTCGGAGGCCCACCGCTCCAGGACGACATAGTGGGTGAACTTCCAGTGGAGGACCGACGCCTCGGGCAGGAAGGGCACGCCGTCCAGGTCGACGGAGACGCCCCGCCCCCTCAGTCCAAAGGCGCGTCCCGCCGTCAGCAGGTGCGCCGCCGCGAGCCCGTCCTGGGAGGTGCCCATCACGCGCCGCAGCTCGTCCAGTCCCACGCTCCGGCCATGGAAGCCCAGCACCATGGCCAGGCAGGCGAGGCCGCACTCCGCCGGCGTCATCTGCCGCACTTCCGGAATGCGCTGGCCGCGCGCCGCCGCCTGGAGTCTCCGCAGCGCGGGGAAGCGCTCCACGAGCCCCCGTCCGGGTTCATCCGCCATGGGGGAGCAGCTCCTTCAGTCCGGGAACGAGTGTGAGGAGGATGCTCTCCGACTTCACCCGCGCCTCTGCCCGCGCCGGCATGCCGTCGTAGTAGTTGAAGGTCCGTCCCTCGCGAACGAACGTCCGCACCGGCAGCCGCGCGCGCACGAGCACCAGTGCTCCCTCCAGGGGAATGGCGTCCCCCAGCTCCGAGCCCAGGAAGCGCCGCGCCTCCGCGGGCCCGATGATCTGATCACCCACGGACTCGATGACGAGGTCGCGGTACTCGTAGGCGAAGCCCTGCAGTTCCAGGCGCAAATCCATGCCCGGCACGAGCAGCGGACGGTATTGGCCCGGCAGGAAGCCCAGCACCACCACCGTCGCGTCGTCCCCCAGGAGCGACAGCGCGCGCATGCCAGAGGGGATGTACTGGCCGGGCTGCAACCGCAGGTCCCCGACGACGCCCGCGTGGGGTGCTCGCAGCGTGCGCTCCTCCAGCCGGGACTGGGCCAGCTCGCGCTCCGCCCTGAGGCCCGTGAGCGCCTGGCGTGCCCCTTCATCCGAGGGGTCGCGCAGGTAGCGGACGAGTTGCAGTTCGAACTCGCGGGAGATGCGCGACAGGGTCCCCTGCTCCTGTTCGGACGCGAAGTGCACCAACGGCTGCCCCGCGACGACGCGCTGGCCGGGCTGCACGTCCACCGTCAGCACCACGCCGGAGAACGCGACCGTCAGGTCCGTCTTGCCCTCCACGCGGATCAGCGCGGGGCCCGCCGCGTATTCGAAGAGGGTGCCCACGCAGAAGAAGAGCAGCGAACAGGCCAGCGCGCCCACCAGCACCCAGTAGGCCCATCGGGTCCACGCGGGGCTGATCCGCAAGAGGTCGCCCCCGGACTCCGCGTGGGCCCGCTGCCGGTACTCCAGCGCCTCCTTGCGATACGGGCTCGGCCTGGACGTCATGGCGTGACCGCCTGGGATGCCGCTTCCTTCTGGACGAACACCCGCACCACGACACCCGAGGGCACCGGCGCATGGCCCTCCCGCGGCACGCTCGCGATGGCCAGGACCATGCGCGAGGCCGCATCTACTTCCGGTGCCAGGTTCTCCACCCTCCCCTCCAGGACCTGTCCGAGGGACGGCACCTCCACGGACAGCCGCGTGCCCACCGAAAGGCTCGCCGCCTGGTCCTCCGGAACGGCGAAGCGCACCTGCTGTGCTCCGGAGCGGATGAGGTGGAAGACGGCGCGGCCGGGAGCCACCATCGCCCCGGTGTCGAGGTAGCGGTTCGCGACCTGCCCGTCGAAAGGCGCGAGCACGGAGGCATCGGAGATCTTCTGGGCGATCTGCGCCACGCGCGCCTTGCGCTCCGCCACCATCGCCTCCACCGCGCGCAGACGGGCCACGGCGGTCTGCTCCTGGAAGCGCGCGGTGGCCAGCTCCTCCTCGGAGAGGGCCCCCAGGGCGCGCTGCTTCGGGTCGGAGCGGCGCTGGAGCCGCTCCTGCATCTCCGTGAGCGAGATGGAGGCGATGTGCTGCTCCGCCTCTCCTGCCTGGAGCGACGCCTGCGCCACCGCCAACTCGCGCTGGAGGGCCCGCGTGTCCAGTTGGGCGAGGACCACGCCCTGGCGCACGGTGTCTCCGACCTGCGCGCTCACGCGTTCGAGGGTGCCTTCCAGCCTGGCGGCCACGTCCACGCTGCCGCTGGCGACGATGACGCCCAGGAAGCCCTCACGGCGGGACGCAGGCTCCATCACGCGGGGCACGAGTTCCTGTGAGACAGCCGTTCCAGGCCGGACCACGGCCGAGGCTCCACGGCCGCCGTGCCACCGGATGAGCAGGAGCGCCCCCAGGAAGACCAGGGCGCCCAGGCCCATCATCCATGTCGTGCGTCGTGACATCACACAGAAGTCATGCGGGGGGCGGCTCGCACGGGCTCAAAGGGGCAGGATCGAAGGAAGGTGAGGCGAGTCGTAACCAGTGCCGCATTGTACTTCGGCGGGGCGCGGCGCCACTTTCCATCTCCAGGGGACGGGAGGCCAGGAGCCAGGCCAGCGCTCACCTCCCCAACAGCGCTGCCATTTCTCCTATGTTCAGTGCGCTCCCCCCACCGCGCATACAGGTCCTCCCCATGCTCCGCCCGAGACTCGTAGCCCTTGCCCTGCTCCCGCTCGTCTCCGCCTGCTCCGACCCAGAGTGCATGGACACAGCGGACTGTGCGTCCCGAGGCCCCGACATCGTCTGCGTTGAGGAGCGCTGCGTTCAGGCGTCCTCGCCAGATGCAGGTGCGGGTGACTCGGGCGTGGACGCAGGCACTTCCGACGACGCGGGCTCCGGCGACGCGGGCTCCGGCGACGCGGGCTCCGGCGACGCGGGCGCTCCGGATGCCGGGGACTCGGATGCGGGCACCCTGGATGGCGGTGAGCCTCCGCCGGAAGCCTCGCTTCGCATCACCGAGATCAACCCCGACGCCCCGCAGGACCTCATCGAACTGGTGGCCGTCACCGGCGGGACGCTGACCGGTATCTCCCTCCAGGAGCTCACCAACTCCGACTTCGCCTTCACCTTTCCCCAGGGCTACACGGTGGAGACGGGCGCCGTGCTGGTGCTTCACCTCGGCGGCGCCTGCACCGACGCTCCCAGCAACGCTGCCTCCTGTGGACAGACCGCGCCCTTCAGCGCCAGTGCCTGGGACTTCAGCATGCCTGGCACGCTGAGCTACTCCGGCAAGGCGTTCGAGCTGCTGTCGTCGAAGGGCGTGCCTGTCGATGGCGTTCCCTTCGTCCGAGCCTCCGGGGAGATGCCCTTGAGCATCGTCGCCGCCGTCCAGCGCCTTCAAGCGGACCGCGTCTGGGATGCCACCCCCTGCATCCACGACATGACCACCGGTTTCGCGAAAGACCGCTACTGCCGCAACATCGCCGCGGACTGGTCCAGCCTCAACGAGAACTCCAGCATCATGCGCATCAGTGGCACCGCGCCGCTGACGACTCCGGGGCTCAAGACGCAATGGAGTGGCCCACTGCCTTCGCGCTGGGGCTCCTACTGAGGCCATTGCGTGTGGGGGCTCAGGCTTCCGACGCCATCCTCAACGCGGCCGGAGGTGGGGCGTACAGTCGCAGGCGCTCCGCCGTCATGGGGTGCGTGAACGCGAGCGTCTCCGCGTGGAGCAGGTAGCCGCCATCTCCGGGCAGGCCGGGCGCATGCTCGCGGGGCAGACCTCCCGAGGCGAACATCGGATCTCCCGTGAGCGGATGGCCGATGGCCGCCAGGTGGATGCGGATCTGCTCGGGGCGACCCGTGTGGATGCGCACCTCGAAGAGGGTCTGCCCGTCACGCCGCTCCAGGACCTCCGCGCGGCTGTGTGACGCCTTGCCCTTCACGGTCGCCCCGTGCACCGCCCCCAACACGGGGTGGGGCACCAGCCCGATGGGCGTGTGGATGTCATAGGCCGCCTGCGCCGCGACCCCGTCCGAGAGCGCCCGGTAGCGCTTCTCCACGTCGCCCTCGCGCCAGTTGCCCGAGAGCTTCGCGGCGGCTTCCTGCGTGCGGGAGAAGAGCACCAGCCCCGAGGTCGCCCGCCCCAGCCGGTGCAGCGCGGACGCCTCCGGCCAGCGCAGCCGCACGAGCGAGAGCAGCGTGCGCTTGAGGAAGCCGCCGGAGGGCAGCGTCGGCAGCCCGCTCGGCTTGATGACCGCGAGCAGCGAAGCGTCCTCGTACACCAACTCGAAGCTGTCGGGCGCCTCCGGTTCCCGCCAGGGCGGCCGGTGCCAGCAGAGCTCCTGGTGGGCCCGCAGCACCTCGCCGCCGGTCGCGATGAGGCCGTCCAGTCGCACCTCGCCGCGCACGAAGCGCGCACGCCACTCGTCCTCGGTGGAGTGCCGGTACTTGTCCGACAGGTGGGCGAGCGTGGTGCGCCCCACGGAGGCGGCGCCAATCCGCTCGCGGTACACGTAGCCGTCATTCAGGCCGGAGGGGTCGTCAGGCTGGGACATCACCCGTGCACTCTACGTCAGTGCTGCTGACACCAGGACCTCGTGGTCCTTCCATGGGACGCGATATCAAAATAGAGAGAAGGCACACGCCCCAAGGAGGACCGATGTCGCCGCGTCATCTCGCGCCGTGGTTGTTGCTGGTGGCCCTTGTTACTGCCTGCGCATCGTCCCCACCGGTGGAGCAGCGAAGGCAGCCGCCCCCGAGGATCCTCTTCGAGTCGCCCCTCGCGTTGCTGCTCGAGAACTATCAGGAGCTGGGGCTGAGCACCGACCAGTTGATCAAGATTGGCCAGCGGGACGAAGCGCTGGCTGTGGCCAACAGGCCCCTGCGTGAAGAGCTCCGGGCAATCTGGACTCCCCCCATGGGAGGCAATCCGCCGCCGGGAGCCATGCCTGTCAGGGTCGGTCCCGCGGGCCGGGGAGGCCGGCCTCCGTACAGGCCGCCGGCCCAACCTCCCGAACCCGTGAGCGAAGAAGCGCTGAAGCGGCAACAGCTCCTGCTCCAGGCGATGGAGGCCAACGAGACCGCGGCGTACAGCGAGGTCGAAGCACTCCTGGAGGAGCCGCAGAAGGAGAAAGCGCGAGCGCTGGTCGAGAAGCAGCGCGAGGAGCGGGTTCGCGCACGTGAGTCGATGCAGAAAGCCCCCGAAGCCCCACCCGAGCCGTAGTCCTGGAGGGGTCTTGGCGCATGGCTTTCACCACGCGTGATTTCCCTCCCACGCGCCAGGGGAAATGGGGCGCCCGCGACTCACACCGTCATCACCCGGTGATACATGAAAAGGCCGCGGACGTTTGAAGCAGCCGGAGTTCGCGGGCTAGCCTGGGTGGGCCGTCAAAAAAGGAGGCGGCTCAACATGATGACCCCCGACATGATCATCCGCGCCTGGAAGGACCCGTCGTTCCGCGAGAGCCTCACCGCCGAGCAGCGCACCCAACTGCCCGCGAACCCCTCTGGCGCGACGCTGAACGAGCTGAGCGAGACCGAGCTGATGGACGTGGTCGGAGGCAGGATCGACGTCGGTTTCACCGCCACCAACTCCTGTGAGTACATCTGCACCAACCTGACGTTCTCCCTTTGCTGATGGACGGTGTGTGACGGGCGGCTCCCACAAGGAGTCGTCCCGTTTCACTCGAGGCGCGGGGGCTCCGGTCCTCGCGCCTGTCTTTTTCCAAGTCCAGACGGACGTGCAGGGCGCGCATGCGAGAGGGCTTGAAGATGGGTGCGTGGGAGCGGGCTGCCTTCCTCCATGAGCGGGAGGCCGAGGGAGAGGACCCTTCCGCCCCGTCGCTCCAGCAAGCCGAG
This sequence comes from Corallococcus sp. AB032C, assembly GCF_003668935.1. Classification (NCBI taxonomy): domain Bacteria; kingdom Pseudomonadati; phylum Myxococcota; class Myxococcia; order Myxococcales; family Myxococcaceae; genus Corallococcus; species Corallococcus sp. AB032C. The sequence goes on from NZ_RAWP01000021.1 coordinate 90,396, forward strand.
TCGCGCCTCCAGGCGTGGCGGCGCAGCACGCTGGGGGATGAGGCGTCCTTCGATGAGCGGCTTCGCGGCGTGGGGCTGGACGCGGCGTCCTTCGTGCGCAGGCTCGCGGGAAGCATCACGCGGCCGGAAGCCCTGACGTGGCTGCCGCTGCTGGAAGAGGTGCTGTCGGACCGCGCGGCCGACGTCGCCCTCCCCTCCCCCGTGGATCCAAGCCCACGGATGCGCGTACCCGCACTGACGCGCCGGTTCCTCCAACTGGGGCTGCGCCGGCTGCGGGCTGGCGTTGATGCGCTGGCCACCCGGAGTGGTTTGGCCGCTGATGCATTGCTGGACGCGCGCGCCGAAGCCTGGCTCGTGGACGCACTGGAGCAGCGGCTGATGCAGACCGCGACCCGGTCGCTGGTGCTGGAGCTCAACGTGGCCCGGCTGCGCGGCGAGTTGCAGGGCGAAACACCCCAGGCGCGCTTCGAGCACTTCGCCCTGCACCACCTGGAGGCCCCGGGCCGGCTCGCCGCGTTCCTGGAGGAGTACCCGGTGCTGGCGCGGCTCCTGGTGACGTCCCTGGAGCGATGGTTCCAGACGAGCTTGGAGCTGCTGACACACCTGGCGGAGGACCGGGAGTCCCTGGTGGCCGTGCTCGGCGCGGACGTGGATCCAGGGCCGCTCGTGGAGGCGTGCACCGGCGCGGGAGATCCGCACCGCGAGGGCCGCAGCGTGGCGCTGCTGACCTTCCGCTCCGGCCTGCGGGTTGTCTACAAGCCGCGGTCGCTGGAGGTCGAAGCGCGCTACCAGGGCCTGCTGGAGCAGCTGGAGCGCTGGGGCCTGCGCCATCCGCACCGCAGGCTGAAGGTGCTGACGCGCGAGTCGCATGGCTGGGTGGAGCACGTCGAGACCGGCGGGTGCGCCGACCGCGACGCCGTGGCGCGCTTCTATTGGCGGCAGGGCAGCCACCTGGCGCTGCTGTATCTGCTGCGCGGAGTGGACCTGCACTCCGGCAACCTCCTCGCCGCCGGGGAGTTCCCCGTCCTGGTGGACCTGGAGGGGCTCTTCCACCAGTTGCCCGCCCCACGCGCTGACGACACGGCGGTGTCCCGCGCCGCGCGCTTCCTTGAGCGGTCCGTGCTCAGCAGCGGCCTGCTGCCCACGCTCATGTTCGGCAGGGAGGGCCGGGCCGGCGTGGAGCTGAGCGGCCTGGGCGGCGAGGCCGGCCAGCTCTTCCCCCACGCCGCGCCCACGCTGGAGGACCGCGCGCGGGACACCCTGCACGTCGTTCGTCGGCAGCCGACCACGGCGGCGGCCCACAACCGCCCGCTGCTGGAGGGCCGGCCCGTGGACGTCACGGCGTTCGGGGCGTGCATCGAGGAGGGCTTCCAGGAGACCTACGCGTTGCTTCTCCAGCATCGCGAGGAGGTAGCGCGGACACTCGAGGGGTTCCGGGACGTGGAGGTGCGCCACATCGCCCGGGCGACGATGCGCTACGGATTCCTCCTCCAGGAGGGCCTGCACCCGGACTTCCTGCGCGACGCGCTCGACCGGGATCAGCTGCTCGACAAGCTGTGGGCGGAGGTCCGCGTGCGGCCCTCGCTGGCGACGCTGACGCCCTCCGAGCACGAAGACCTCCGGCTGGGGGACGTGCCCGTCTTCACGGCGCGACCGGGTTCCCGCCACGTCTGGGACAGCCGGGGGCGCTGCATCCCGGATCACCTGCCGCGCGCCGGCCTGGAGGGCTCGCGCCAGTTGCTGGAAGACCTGGGCCCCAAGGACTGCGCCGACCAGGTGGCGCTGATCCGCCAGTCTCTGGTGACGCTCGAGCGCGAGCAGGAGACCGTGGCGCCCCGCGCGTCGGGCACTGCCGCTGGAGATGCCCTGCCCCCGCCAGCCACGGCCGAGGCGTGCCTGGCCGGCGCGGTGCAGTTGGGCGAGCTGCTGGCGGCCCGAGCCATCCAGGGCGCCCACGACGTCGGCTGGATTGGCGTGGGCATCCAGGACCTGGAGCGCCGTCGCTGGGGGCTCACTCCCCTGCGCACTGACCTCTTCGACGGCGTGGGGGGCGTGGCGCTCTTCTACGGCTACCTGGCGGCGGTGACAGGCCGGGAGGACTTCGCGGCGCTGGCGCGCAGGGCGTCCGTGCCGGTACGCGAGCAGTGGCGCGCGCCCGAGTCCCAGGACCCTTCCGGCGTCGGGGTGTTCACGGGGCGCGCGGCGAACATCTACGTCCTCAGCCATCTGGCCGTGGCGCTGGGCGACGCCGCGCTGCTGGACGAGGTCCATGCGGGCCTGGCTTCGCTGGAGGCGAGAATCGACGCGGACACGGCGCTGGATCTGATCGCGGGCGTCGCGGGGACCGCGCTGGTGCTGACGCGGCTCCACCAGCAGACCGGCAGCGAGGAGGCGCTCCGGCTGGCGCGCAAGTGCGGGGAGCGAATGCTCCAGACAGCGAGCGACTCCGAACACGGTGGACGTGCGTGGGTGGTGCCCGCGGCCGGGCGCGCGCTCACGGGGCTGGCCCATGGCGCGGCGGGCTTCGCCTGGGCCCTGCTGGAATTGGCCACACTCACTGGCGACGAGCGCTACCGGGAGGCGGCACGCCAGGGATTGGCCTTCGAGCGGGCCCTGTTCGTCCCGGAGCGCGGCAACTGGAAGGATTTGCGCACGTCGAAGGAAGGCGAGCCGCTGGTGCCCGGCGGCTTCATGACGGCCTGGTGCAATGGAGCCGCGGGCGGAGCACTGGCCCGACTGCTGTCACTGCGCCACCTGGACGATGCGCGGCTGCGCGACGAGCTTCGCGCGGGGCTCGCCACCGTGCAGCGGGAAGGCTTCGGCGGCAGCCACTGCCTGTGTCACGGCGACGTAGGCAACCTGGAGGTGCTGCACCTGGCGGGAGAGGTGCTGGGCGACGAGGCCTGGAAAGAGGCCGCCCGTTCACGGGCCGCGAGGGTGCTGGCTCAGGGCCGGGACGGAGCGTGGCGCTGCGGCCTGCCGAGGTTCACCGAGGCGCCAGGATTGATGCTGGGACTTGCCGGCATCGGGATGGGGCTCCTGCGCCTGGCCGCGCCCGACTTCGTGCCGTCCGTGCTGGCCCTCCAGGCTCCGCGCGGCCTCCCCTCTCGGTAGCGTCGCTCATGACTCGGGGCGCATCAGACGCCCTCCCGGGAAGCCCCCTGCTCGCCCGGCAAGCAGGGCCCAGGCCATCCAGGTAAGGCATCTGCTGTGGTCGCGGCAGGTCGTGTTCTCGTTGCTCCCGAGGTGACATCCTCCAGCGCCTGGGGCGTGAAACACGGACCTGGTGGATTTTGCCCACGACAAGGACGGCGCATGTTCTGGCAGGTGGAAGTGGATCCCAAGAGCGGCACGGCCCGGATCCAATACGATCTGGAGTGGCTGCTCGCGGTCATGACCGTGTCCGCCAGCTCGATGGTGCCGTTCACGTTCTTCTCCGTGGGAAAGGCGAAGAACCGAAGCTTCCCATCGCGGTCCTACCCACGCTCCGCCACGCCGGGGTTCATCCTGGGCCCGAATAGCGCGATTGATGCCTCCGCGCGCGCGGGTGGACGGCTGCATGTCGACGGGGCTCGCGTGTTCGAGCTCTGCGACCTCTTCGCGCCAGGGACCCGGGACCTCCCGATTCCGCTCAGCGACGTCGCGATCCAGTCCAAGCGGGCGGTCTGCGTGGAGGTGATCCGGACCTTCAAGGGCAAGAACTTCCAGCTCAGCGGAGGCAATCCACACAGGGACAGCCGGTCTCCGGACTGGCGGATCCACGGCTACCCCATGCTCTGCATCATCGGAGGGGCGAGCAAGGTCTTCCCGAAGGACCAGGGAGAATGGCGGGCGGTCCAGTGTGTCTTCGGCGCGCTGCTGACCCAGCAGATTCGCGCCAGGGGGATTGGCATCGAGGTCGTCTCGCGGGAAGGGTTTGGTTCGGTGTTCCCGACGCTCGCGGACCTCCCGGACGGCATCCGGCTGGACCCGGGGCTGCTGCCGCCCGGCGCGGGAGCGGCGGCCATCGCCGCGGCGCTCGCGGTCACCGACCAGTTCATCACCGAGATGCGGAAGCTGAAGGTGCCCGAATCGATCGGCACCTTGAATGGCTACACCTCCGCGGCCCTTGAAGCCGTCGACCGCCTGATGGCTGTCTTGCATGACCACGCATTGACGACGCCCCTGGCCAACGCCAGCACCTACGCGACGGCCGTCGCGAGGTATACCGGCCGCGCGGCCGAATGCGCGCTGCCAGCGGTCAAGGCCACCATCGCCTACGAACTCCCCGGCATCCTGCCCATCGCCAGGGGCCCCAAGAAGAAGCTCCGTCCCGAGCCCGAGGAGGACTCCGGCTATGGGTCGGAGTCCGACTACGAGGACGAGGACGAACCGGCGCCAAAGAAGAAGAGCGGCAAGAGCGACGGTGACGAGGAGGTCGCGACCCGCGAAGGGTTCACCGTCAAGAAGATCTCCGTGCTCTCCGGCATGGCCGCGCTCCGGATGGCCACGTTCTACGGGATGCATTATTCCAAGGCATTGTTCAACGCCAAGGGGAGCATGAAGGACAGCGGATTGACAGGCACGCAATTGCTCAATGCCTGGGCTCCCTACTTCGAGCTCGACCATGATCCCATCTACCAGGGAATTGTCTCGAAGGATGGCGTGCGGATCCTGGTCATGGACGGCGCGCCCAACCCCATCAACATCACCGGCGAGGCCATTCCGAAACAGAATCAACTGGGCGCTGTCGTCATCGACACGACCAACAACACGTCGAGCGAGAAGGCGGAGTATCTGGCGTTCTTCCAGGCGCTCCTGGCGAGCGCCCCAGACTCCAAGAGGGCCGGGGGATTGCTGTTCATGGTCGAAAGCGCCAGCAAGCACCCAACGGGCGGAGACCTGGTTCACGGGGTCATGCGGGTGTGTGGCACCCGTGTGTCGGTCAGGACGTTCTTCACCAGATTCCTCAAGAACCACCTTGAGATCATGAGCAGCACCACCAGTGCTTACGGTCTGACGGTGCTGGACGAAAATGAGACGCTCGCGCGGCGAGCGATGCTCGCGAACCGGCTGGTGATGCGAAACGGGGATCTCTTCAGGACGGGTGGCACCGCCAGCCCCGGGGGCTCCGAGCTCGGCGGCTCCAAGCCGGGCGGCGTCGAGCTTGTCGGCTCCAAGCCTGGCGGTGCCGAGGATGCGCCGGTAGTTCCGCGTCCGAGCACGGATCTCCCGCTGTTGGCCCTCCGGAACATGGGCAAGGTGAGACGGGTCGCGCTCCGCCCCCCTGTGGCGCCAGCTCCCATTGATGGCTTGAAGAAGAAGAAGAAGGAAGTCCCGTCAGCCAGCGCCGGAGCGAGGGAGGAGCCACTCGAGGAGCAGGATGTGGCTTCGTTGAAGAAACAATTCGCGGCGCTGGGATCGTTCGAGGCCCCGCCGCAGGTGGCGCCGAATCTCGAAGCCCCTGGGTACTATTACGAGGAGGACGACATCTACAACCTCCAGCGGTATCTGCTCAGGAACCAGGCGAATGTCGCGGTCCTGCCAGGGGTCAGCAGGCCACAGTGGCTGCAGATGGGCCGCGCCGCGTACACCACCGGCGTGCACCCGGCGATCACCACGAATACACAGATCATCATCCAGCCGCTCAACCGGGGCGGCAACCACTGGGCCCTGCTCTACATCACGCTGGGCGCGCTCGACCCGCTCGGGGGCCGCCACGTGAGGATGCTCTATCTCGACCCGCTTCACCCCAACGATGTCCCCGTCGAAGACCTCCGTCTTCTGCATCTGCCGTTCCCTGGAATCGAGATCGAGCACTGCGACATCCAATATCAGGATGACAACGATGGACCTCTGCTGAAGGGCCAGGACAGCTGCGGCGCCTGGGTTGTCCATCTGGCGGTGCATCTGGCGCTCAACGGCCATGTCCTGCCTCCCGCCAGCCCGAACCGCAGGACCGCCGCGCTGCAACTGCGACTGGATCACAATGCAGACATCGCAGCGGCCCGGGTCATGGACCTGCCGGTCGCCCCCGACGACCGCCGGCGGCACGTGGTTGAGCCGCGCGGAGAGCCCGTCTTGAGGCGCCGCGCCAGCTTCGGGAGCCTGCCGGCCCTGGCGCCGTCAGGGCTCCAGGGAGGAAAGAAGAAGCCCCCCAGCTCCGAATACTGAGGGACTTCGCTGGCCTGCATGAGCCTCAGGGGCAATGCGTGCAGTAGAAGTAGTCGGTATGGACGGGGTAGGCGCTCTCCACGCCCCAGCAGGTGGGATTGCAGGACGCATCCAGCTCACACTCACCGACCTGCCCATCCGCTTGCATGGGGAGTGAGGTCCAATAGGTGGTGAGCCTGGGGACGTAATGCTGGGTACAGGCGCTCGCCGTCACGGAGCCTCGGACCTCGTTCCCGGTGCCTTCCAGGCTGGAATCGCCTCCGCACGCAACCAGACCCGACGCCAGGAACGCAGCCACTGCCAGGAATTGCTTCATGGGCCCTCACCTCGTGAAAGGAGTTCTGGATGAATCTCGCACGTTCGTTCATCCCAACTCCAGCCAGGAACTCCGCTGGCTGACCGCCAGCGTTCAAAGCGCCAACAGCACATCCACTTGCGCCTGGAGCGTCCGGGCCTCTTCGGACTTGCCGAGCCGGGTGTAGAGCGCCACCGCGTCGCGACGCTCCTGGATTTCACGCTGGACGAGCGCATCCACCGCCTCCGGCGACAACAGCAACCGGGGCACCTCTCCACTGCCGAGTCCCTTCACGCCGCCGGCGATGCCGCCATCGACCGGGGCAGGCGCGACACTCACGTCGGGCGCCTCGGCATTGTCGATGGCGGCGAGCGTTTCCCGAAGCACCGCCGAAGCGGGAGCATTTCGGGTGCGCAGGGCTTCTTTCAGCGAGGCCCGCAGCGTCGCCTTCCATTCATCCACGGTTTTCATGAGTCGAGGTCCTACGACGTCTGCAAGAAGAGGGTGGCATAGCTGCCGCTGCAATCCAGCGCATACAACTGCTCGTTGCCGGTCGACAGTATCATGCAGGCGCGGCTCGGGACTCCCAGACGCTTCCGCCCAGAGAAGATGTTGTTCCCCGCCACTCCCTTGGCGAAGCGTCCGAAGAGCGTCTTCCAGCCTTTCTCGGGCACGAACGGATCCAGCTCGATACCGCGGAGTGAGCGACCTCGATGAGATTCATGGACAATCACCGAGGCCACGAAATGCGCGAAGCATTGAAAGCGTTCCACCGCGTATGCGTCGATGGAAAACGAGGCATCACCATACAGGGTGATTCCCGCCTGCATCGCCTCTGACAGGGACATGTGGCTGTTCTCCTGCCTGATTCCGTGGAGGTCCGGAATGCGGGCTTGGACTCCGGCGCCCTGCGACTGCCAATCAACGCTGACGGCACCCAGATCCGTGATGTTCATCTCGGGCGAAAGGAACCTGTTCACTTCGTCCCGCAGCTTGACGTCCATGCCACCCCTCTTGACGCATTGGGATGCGAACAGCAACGCGCGAGTCCTCCGGGGGGCCTGCGCCGTCATCCGGGTGGTGTAGGCTCATGCCTCGCCGCACTCCTTCTGGATGGTCTTCCTTGGAAATGCTTCTTGCTCCCGCCCGGCGCATCGACCTGGGCAAGCGCGCCGGTGTCACCGGCGGTTTGTTGGGCGTGCTCTGCGTGGTCGCGGAGTTCTGCTTCCTGTTCCCCCACGTGCTCGTGTCCAACGATGGCCGGGCCTTCTACGTGGAGCACCTGGAGGTCTTCCGGGGCATCCTCCAGGTGTCCATCATCGCCACCTTCCTGCTGGGCACCTTCAGCGTGATGACCCTGCGCTCCAAGGCGCACGGCGGCATCGCCATGATGCTGGCGTTGGTGGCGTTGCTTCTGGGAGGCAGCGAGGCGGAGCCCCTCACGCACACGCCGCGCGCGATGAGCGCGGGCCTGGACTTCTTCGCGTTGGACCTGCTGGTGCTCGGGCTGGTGTTCATCCCCATGGAGCGGCTGTGGGGGCTGAACGAACAGAAGATCTTCCGCGCCGGCTGGCAAACCGACCTCAAGCACTTCTTCGTCAGCCACGTGGGCGTGCAGCTCATCTCCTTCGCGGTGCTCATCCCCGTGCAGGTGTTCCTGTCCTGGGCCGTGAAGCTCGACTTCCAGGCGTACGTGGCCGCTCAGCCCATCTGGTTGCAGTTCTTCGAAATCCTGCTGGTCATCGACCTGGTGAGCTACTGGGTGCACCGGGCCTTCCACACCGTTGGGTGGATGTGGAGCTTCCACGCCATCCACCACTCGACGCTGCAGATGGACTGGCTGGCCAGCTCGCGCAGCCACCTGGTGGACATCCTGGTCAACCGCTTCGCGGGCTTCGTGCCGGTGTTCCTGCTGGGCTTCCACCCGTCCGCCATCTACGGCTACCTCGTCTTCGTGTCCTTCCACGCCGTGTACATCCACGCCAACGTCAACCACCGCTGGCCATACCTGCGCTGGATCTTCGCGACGCCGGAGTTCCACCACTGGCACCACACGTCCGATGACGAAGGCATCGACAAGAACTTCGCCGTCTTCCTGTCGTTCATCGACGTCATCTTCGGCACCGCCCACATGCCCACCCACTGGCCCTCGAAGTACGGGACCACGAAGTTCCAGCCGCCGGAGACCTACCTGGGCCAGCTGGCGTACCCGTTCAAGCGCCATGAAGAGACGCCCTACGGGTAGCGCCCGGCCCGGGGTCGGATGACGCGTTGGAAGCCGGGCAATAAGCACTGGCAGTCATTTCCCTGCGCAAAAGGGCCAATTGCGGTGGAGTGCCCCTCTTCTCAGGTTTCAGCCAGACGAGAAGGTCACAGCAGCGCGATAGCTCAAGGGGGGAATCATGAAGACAACGTCGATTCGCGAACTGGGGCGGCGGTGTGGGGGATATGTGCTTGGATTGTCGCTTGCCGTGGTGGCGCTGCCTGGAGCGGCCATCGCCCAGGCACCGGGCGGGCTTCCCAACACGTACACCCAGCGGAACCTTGTCTCCGATGGCAGCGTGGCCGCGGAGCATCCGGATCCCCATCTGATCAACAGCTGGGGGCTTGCCTTCAACCCGTTCGGCGCCGCCTGGGTCGCCGACAACGGGACGGGGGTGTCAACCCTCTATGATGGCGATGGGAACGCGCAGTCGCTCGTGGTCACCATCCCGGTGCCCACGGGAGCCACGGCTCCGTCGAGCCCCACGGGCGTCGTCTTCAACGGCTCCGAGGGCTTCGTGGTCACCTCGGGAAGCGCCAGTGGGGCTGCTCGCTTCATCTTCGTGACGGAGCAGGGCGTCGTGGCTGGCTGGTCTCCGCTGGCGGCCCCAGCCAATGCCATCCTCACGGTGGACAACTCTGGCAGCAACGCGATCTACAAGGGCGTCGCCCTGGCGAACAATGGCACCGCCGCCTATCTCTACGCGACCGACTTCCACAACGGAAAGGTGGATGTCTTCGACAGCAATTTCGCGCCCGCAACGCTGAGCGGGAACTTCACGGACCCGAACCTGCCTGCCGGCTTCGCGCCGTTCGGCATCCAGAACATCAACGGCGACCTCTACGTGAGCTATGCGCAGCAGGACGATGACCGCAAGGACGACGTGCACGGCGCGGGCCTGGGCTACGTCAACGTCTTCGATTCAAACGGGAACCTGATCCGCCGACTCATCTCCGCGGGCAGCCTGAACGCGCCGTGGGGCATGGCCGTGGCGCCGGCCAGCTTCGGGCGGTTCGCCGGGCGCCTGCTGGTGGGTAACTTTGGCGACGGCACCATCAACGCCTTCGACACCGTGACGGGCACCCTGGATGCCCAGCTCCAGGGAACCAACGGGCAGCCGATCGTCATCGACGGCCTCTGGGCGCTCGCGTTCGGCAACGGCCTCATGAACCAGCCCACCCGCACGCTGTTCTTCACCGCGGGACCGGCGGAGGAGAGCCAGGGCCTGTACGGCCGGCTGGACGTGGCCACCCCGGGCGCGACCCGCGTCCCTTCCCGTCCCACGCGCTGAGCCGCGCGCGGTCGAAACAGGGAACATTCCAGGGATGCGCCCGGGGAAGCCTGCCCCGGGCGCGTCCCCTTTTTCTTTCGCATCAACGGGGCCCCCATCCCTCGAATGCGTCAGGCCTGTCAGACCTGGCTGCCAATTCAACTTCAACACGAATCAACCCAAGCCAAAATCCCCCACCCGGAGCATGAGTGCATGCGTTGTCCTGCCACGGATTGGTATCGCTGGAACTTCGCGAGTCCTCCTGGGGGGTCCACGGGCTGGAACATCCCCATCAACGCATCCAGCCCGACGAGCGCGAGCCGGAGATGGCCCCAGAGCGACTGCGACAGAAGCACGCTCCTGTCCTCCGGTCGCAGACCCTGGTGGCCTGTGAGCCGGCTGCCTTCGCGTCCGCCAGCGGCCTGGAGCTTGTCTCACGGGTGAAGGGCTCCACGGAGGACTGCCTCAACTCGCTGTTCTATGCAACGGCCCCCCAGTCCGGGCAGATCTTCATCGAGAGCAAGATGGTCACCATCGCCAACGCGCTCGCCGTCAGCGCCCAGCAGTACGCGGGCAACAACTCCGCGCAGACACTCCAGCTCATCCTGTTCCTGCGCGCTGGCTACTACGTCCAGTTCTACCAGTCAGGCACGGTGGGCAGCTACGGCGCCTCGCTGCGCGACGCCATCCGCCCGGCCCTCGCGGCCTTCGTCGCCAATACCCATTTCACGGACGTCAACGACGCACACGGCGCGGTGCTGCGGGAGTTCGTCATCCTCATCGACAGCGCGGTGGAGGCAGCCCAGCACCTGGGCACGCTACGGGGCCTGCTGGACCGCTTCAATGCCTCCACCGAGGCGTCCTATTACATGAGCGGCGCCACCAACAGCGTCTACCAGGTCCTCTACCGGAGCCATTCCAACGCGGACTTCCTGGCGGCCGTGCAGGCGGACACGTCCATCCTCCAGTCGCTCGAGTCCTTCATCACCCGCACCGAACACCTGCTGGGCGCCTCCAACCAGTACCTCACCGTCAACGCGGCGCGCGAGCTGGCCCGCTTCCTCAGACACACCGGACCGCTCCAGACCCTGACGCGCCCCAAGGTGAAGGCGGTCATCGACAACCACTCGATGACAGGTCCCTCGGCGGGCCTCTGGGTGGGCGCGGCGGAGATGGTCGACTTCTACGACAAAGCCAATTGCGCGTACTACGGCACCTGCGACTTCCGCCGGACGGTGGAACAGACGGTGCTCGGCATCACCCACACCTGTGGAGCCACCCTGCGCATGCGCGCGCAGCACATGACGGCGACACAGCTCACGCGGAGCTGCGACCAGCTCGCCACGCAGGAGACGTACTTCCACGACACGCCGAAGACGAACCGCGTGCCCGTGGCCAGCGACAACAACACGTCCCTGGAGGTGATCATCTTCGACAGCAGCATCGACTATCAGAACTACGCTGGCGCGCTGTTTGGCATCAATACCAACAATGGCGGCATGTACCTGGAAGGGGACCCCGCCCTGATGCATCCCCTCATTTCTGATTCCCCCTCGGAGCTCGCTTGGTCGGCTGCCCGTGCGTTCTCCGAGGGGAAGTTTCAAATGAGGGGATAGCTCAGGACCCCGCCGCCTCCGGCAACCAGGCCCGCTTCATCTCCTACGAGGCGGAGTGGCTGCGGCCCACCTTCGAAGTCTGGAACCTGCGCCACGAATACGTCCATTACCTGGATGGCCGCTACAACATGAAGGGTGACTTCAACACGAGCACCAGCCAGCCCACCGTCTGGTGGATCGAGGGCCTGGCCGAATACATCTCCAAGAAGAACGACAACGCCAGCGCGGTGACGCTGGGCAAGAGCAAGGCCTTCCAGCTCAGCGAGGTCCTGCGCAACAACTACAGCAACAGCGCCGACCGCGTGTACTCGTGGGGCTATCTTTCCACGCGGTTCATGTTCGAGCGGAACGCGGACCAGGTGGACACCTTCCTCGCACAGTTCCGCGCGGGCAATTACACCCCCTATCGCCAGTCCCTGGATGCGCTGGGCACGGCGAACGACACGGAGTTCCACCAGTGGATTGACTGCGTTTCGAGGGCCGCGGACCCGAGTGTCTGCGTGCCCCCTGGCTCCGGCCCCGGGCCGACTCCTGCCTGCACGGCGTCCAACCCCCAGCAGCTCGACAATGACTGCTACCGGGGCCCGCTGGCCTCCACCGGCACGCTGCTCTACTTCTATCTCTATGTGCCTCCCGGCGCGCGCAACCTGCGCTTCGTGGCAAGCGGCGGCACGGGCAACGCGGACCTGTATGTCCGCTGCGGCACCTGGCCCTCGCAGACCGTGTATGACTACCGGCCCTATCTCCCAGGCAATGACGAGACGGTGGAAGTCCCCTCCCCCACCACTGGCGCCTACTACTACCTCATGCTCGTGGCCCGCACGCCCTACTCGGACGTGAAGCTGGAGGCCCACTTCGACAGGGCGCCCTGACGCGACCGGGCGGGCTCCCGGTTGGACTCAAGGCCACCCGGGAGCCATCCACGGGGTGAGCCGTTGCGCGAGGGCGTAATCTGAACGCCATGAATCGATTGAGGAGTGCCACCCTTGCGCTCGTCTTCCTCGGCTGCGGCTGCGCCGCCGACGATGCACCCCCTGAAGACGAAGTCCTGGCGAGCGCTGAGTTCGCCGTTACAGCCGAGACGCCGTACACGCTCGCCGCCTCGACGACCCCGCTCGTGAGATGCAAGGCCTATGGCTTCTTGAAGTATTGACCGCGCGGAGCCCCATCCTCCCGCGCGTGACGCATTCCGTCTGAAGGCCCGCTCTCTTCGCGTTTTACGCGGTTGCCTAGAACATCTTGAGATGCGAGCATTGGTGAAACATCCGTAGTACGTCGGAGGTTTCGCCATGAAGTTGTCGAAGCAGCCCCTGCTCGTCGCGGCGGTGTTTCTTCTCTCGGCGAGCAGTGGCTTCGCGCTGTCCTTCCAGGGCATGGGGCCCGTGTCCCAGGCGCCCCGGTTCTGCACCAACTCCCTTCAGTGTGAAAACCCGTGGTCGCCAGACGGCGAATGCTGCGCCGTCCAGCCCCTGGACCCCAACATGGGCATCTGCGCCCCGCGCCAGGCCGGGCTGCCCTGCCTTGACGTCTGAACCCGCACATTCCCAGGAGGAGTCCACGTGAAGCAGATGCTGATGGGATTGTTGTGTGCCCCCTTCGTCGCGCTGGCGAGCGAGGCTTCGGCCCCGGCCGAGTCCCGCGAGGCGCAGGAGTCGGCTGCGTTGGTCAACCCCGGCTACATCGTCGCGATCAGCCACAACATCGCGGGAGAGCTCGCCTACGGGGGAGGCACGGGCGCCATCGACCTGGTGAACTCCTTGATGGGCGGCGCCAATCAACCCGACGTGGTCGCCCTCCAGGAGGTCTGCCAGACGCAGGCAAGTGCGTTCTGGAACGCCAACCATCCCCGGGGCTATTGGGCCGCGTTCTACCCCACCAAGTACAAGGCGGCTTGTGGGGACGCTGGCGGGGCGCTCAACCACGGCAACCTGATCGCCGTGCGGACGGAGTACGGCCCCTCCGTGCAATACAACCTCGACCTCCCCGGGAACTCAGGCCACGGGATGATCTGCATCGACTTCACGAAGCAGGGCCGGGCCTTCCGGGCTTGCAGCACCCATCTCATCGCTGGCTCGGGCCCGGACGACAACACGCGGCTGGCTCAAGCCAATACAATCCGCTCCTGGGCGACCAGCTGGATGAACTCGGGTTACCGGGTCATCGTCGGCGGAGACTTCAACGCGGCGCCCAGCTCGCCCGTCATCCAGACGTTGAACCACCTGGGCAACGGTGACCCGTTCATCGACGCGGACTTCAAGGCGCCCCGCGAGACCAAACGTCAGTACAGCCCGGCCTGCAACCAGCCGTGGAACTCGAAGCTCGACTACGTGTTCTTCTCGTACAACTGGACGGGGAGGAACAACATCGAGGCCACCCTGCGCGGAGAGACGTGCTCCGATCACCGCGCGCTCATGGGCACGGCCAAGGTGACGAACTGAGCCGGGTTCACTGGCTCGGAACTCATCCCTGACGGGAGCCCCTCGGCCGTCTGCCCCGGGGGCTCTCGCCGGCGTACCGCCGGTACACGCGTCGAAAGGCAGCCGCGTCGGCGTAGCCCACCCGGGCGGCGACATCATCGACCGAGTCCCGGGTCGTCTCCAGGAGGTGGGAGGCATGCGCCACGCGGACCCGCTGAACGAACTCGAGCGGCGTCATGCCCAGGCCGGCCTGGACCCGCCGCGCGAGCGTGCGCGGTGACGTGGCGGCGGCGCGTGCGAGTTCCGCCAGCGTCAACTGCCGGCCGAGGTTCGCGGTGATGAACCGTTCGACCGAGCGCAGCACCGGGTCCGAGACGCGCAGATGCTCCATCACCATGTATCGGGCCTGCGAAACGCGCTCGTCGAGCACGAGGTAGCGAGCCACCAGGTGCGCCAGTGACGGGCTGGCGACGCGCGCGACGATGGCCAGCATCAAGTCGGCGTGCGCGAAGGCCGATCCCGCGGTGAGGACCCCGTCACTCTCGATGACCATCCGGTCCGCGCGGACAGTGACCTGGGGGAAGCGGCGCACGAACGCGGGCACCAGCCACCAGGTCGTCGTCGCGTCCCGTCCCGCGAGGAGCCCCGCCGCCGCCAGGACGAAGGTCGCCGAGCACGAAGCAGCGACCATCGCCCCCTTCGCCGCCGCTCGCGCGAGCAGCTCCATGCCGCGCGCGGTGTCGGCGCGGGAGAGCAACTGTTCGACGGCGCGCTCGCTGGCCGCGGAGAGTCCGGGCACCAGCAGCACATCTCCCGCCTTCACGCTTCGCAGGCTGAGCGCGCCGTCCACGCAGACGGAGCGCCCCGTGCCGGAGCGGACCGGGCGGCCGTCCAGCGACACCACACGTTGACGCAGTGGGTTCGCTCCGCGTGGAGCGCTTGGGACAAGGCCTGACTCCAGCAGGCGCGTGGCCGTGTTGATCACGTCGAGGCCGACACCCAGCGGGCCCTCGGCCACGCCATCCAGCACGACATGCAGGATCATGTCTGGCAAGGGTAGACCGAAAGCTGTCAACGTCGCCACTGGCTCGCAAGGGAGGGGCTCCCGCATCGTCCGGGCATGACTCCTTCCCCCCCCGAGCCCACCGCCGACGATCCCCTGGATGACTTCGAGCGGCGCGCCATCACGCTTCAGTCGACTCCGCGCGCCGTCAACGTCGCCGGTCGAGGTCCCGCGGTCATCGTCATGGCCGAGATGCCTGGCATCAGCCCTCACGTCGCGCGCTTCGCACGCTGGGTCCGGGATGCTGGCTTCACGGTCTACATGCCGTCGTTGTTCGGGAGGGATGGAGCCTATCCGCAGGCGGAGGCGGGGCTCGCCGTGATGAAGAAGGCCTGCGTGAGCGCGGAGTTCCGCGCGTTCGCTGCGAATGCGTCCAGCCCTGTGACGCAGTGGCTGCGTGCGCTCGCGAGCCTCGCGCACCAGGAATGTGGAGGCCCCGGCGTCGGCGCCATCGGCATGTGCTTCACCGGCAACTTCGCGCTCGGCATGATGCTCGATCCCGCGGTGCTGGCGCCCGTCCTGTGCCAGCCCTCACTGCCGCTCGAACATCCGGAAGCGATTCAAATCGCCCCCGAGGAAGCCGCGGCCGTGAAGGAGCGACTCGAGCGTGAAGACCTGACGGTGCTCGCGTACCGCTTCGACGGCGATCGCTTCTGCACGGCGCAGCGCTTCGCCGCCTACGCCGAAGCGCTGGGGCCCCGCTTCCACCCCAGGGTTCTGCCCTCGTCAGCCGCGAACCCCAGGCCCCCACCCTTCTTCGAACGGATCGTCGGCGGTGCGCACAGCGTCGTGACCGCGCACCTCATCGACGCGGCCGGAGAGCCGACCCTCGCGGCGCGAGACGAGATCCTGTCCTTCTTCGCGCGGAGGCTTCGCCGCTTTCGTGAAACAGGGGGGCGATGACCGCCCCCCTTAAAAGCTTGTCGCTACCAGATGCAGCTGAGGAATCCGCCGGGGGTGAACACCGGAATGGAGCTCAGCGCGCCATCCGGAACCTCACCGTGCGCGGTGGCGGCCACGGGTGACCGATACATACCGGGGAGAGAGGAGTTGATATACCCCAGACTATACACGGTGCTGCTCGAGCGCTCGCGCAAGAGAGCGCCGCACCAGGGCTCGTGCGTGTTGTTGGCAAGCGTTCCCAAGGGGACGATCTTCACGCTGGACGCGCCCCCGTAGTAGGCGAGGTCCGATGCATTGGTGATGGGGTACTTGGCGCCCGCGATCCAGAGATAGACCTGGCTCCCCGTGCGCTCCTGGACCAGGACCTTGTAGGAGTAGTTGAAGAACGTATCACTCCAGCCGGCGTTCGGGATGTTGTTGATGGTCCTCCAGTCATCCCAGTAGTCCAACTCCGTGGGACTCGGAATCCACCAGAACATCTCTCCCACCACGACATAAATCGCAGAGAAGCCAATCTGGCGGAGCAGCGTGCCCTCCTGGGGAATCTCCGCATAGGAATCGATGGTGGCCTGGGACAGCACCACCGTGCTGGCGGAGGAATAATTGCTCCACTGCGCGGGAGGGATGAAGAACCGCGCGCCACCCGCCACCACGTATCGGTTTGTCGTGTCCGTGCTGAGGAGAACGTAACCGTCCGGGATGGGCGCGTAGCCAGCGAGGGCCTGAGCACCAAAGAGACTCAGTCCCAGAGCGAGCCAACGAGGAAACATTGCGAGAAACGAGACAACGCGCACGGATTCATCTCCATTCAAGGGTGGGTGCTGCCGAGCGGACCGGGTATCCGGGGACAAGGCGACTCCGCTGACAGCCACTGGGGGGCGGACAATGATTCGCACTCCCCAGGAACTGACGTCGCCCGGGCCGGTGGCGACGCCTTGAAGGTAGAACAAATCAAACCAACGGAGCAACGATTGCTTGTCTGGTGAACGCTATCGCCAGGATTTGCACCTCTACCAGGAAGCGCATTGCACCAGCATTGGAGAAGTCCAGGGTAGGTACCGGAACCGGGCCCGCCCAAGGCCACTGACTCATCACCCCTCGACGATGAACGTGGTGGAGTCCACTCCGGTGTTGCCCGTGACGGGGTCGTACGCAGTCACCGTGACTTCGTATGCGCCCTGCTGCTGGACGGAGAGCTCTGCCTCGAAGGTGCTGGTCTTCCCTGCGTACTTCAGGGGGAGCTGGGTGAGCGGCTTTCCATTGTGCTTCACCGTGGCCTGCAACTCATACCGAGTGGAATCCCAGAGCCCCTGGGGCTCCGTCGGGCAACCACACATGAGGATGAGGTTGGCGCGAAGAGGCAGGGTGAGCTTCTTGTCTTTCGCGAGCTTGACGAACTCGTGAGCGGATGGCGTCAGCACATCCACCACGAAGCCAGGCAGCTCCAGGATGAGGCCATCGCCCTCGATGTGCTTGCCGGGCAGCAGCCAGAGTTGGGTCGTGCTGGTCGCGAGCGCCTGCCGCTGAGCAAGAGGCCCGGACACCTCCACCGTCACCCACCGCGGCTCGGCGAGGTCCAGGGTGGCCGTGAACTTCGCGGAGGCCTCATCCGCGAGCGGCGCGCCTCGCACCTGTGGCTGCTTCATCAGCGTCTGGGTGTTGCCTGTCGAGCCGGCGGTGACTCCGCTGGCCAGCACCTGGCCGGTCTGACCATCCCGGAGCACCACGCGCACGCCCCCCATGGATGTCCCGATGAACTTGCCGTCCCGGGCGCGAGCCCTCACGACCAACCGGGTCTCCGCCGCAAGGGCTGTCGTGGAGAACAACAGCAAGGTCCAGAGGATGAGGCTTCGCATGACTCGCTCCATATCGAAGAGAAGATCTGAAGCGAAGCCACGTACCACGACGGGCTCACGACTGTCGCACGTGCCCTGTCGACGCCCCTCCCCGCGAAGGCGCGCACTGCTAGGATGTCGCGCCATGAGTAAGAAAGCTGCTTCGAAGTCGGGTGGGGCCATGCCATGGTTGGAGTTGCGCCGAGGGGCGATTTCACCGCTTCGACGCCGCGGTGTCTGCCCAGAATTCGCTCACTGCGTCATGAGTTTGTCGAAGCGAGTGAGCGAGGCGCGCGGAGGGCATCGTCAGCTCGGCGCGTAACGCCGAGGCGACAACGTTCCTGACATGGGGGGATAGCCCGTCCGCCGTCAGTTGCCGCGGTAGGTGGTGTTGAGGATGCCGATGCCGGCGCTTTCCACGTACAGGCTGACGGACGTGCCCTGGGTGGCGGCCTGGGTGGCGCGCTCGAACAGGCCCAGGCGCTCGGCCTCGCTGTACTGATAGCCGGCGGACGAGGCGCCCGAGCCCAGGTAGTAGTAATTGCCGACGAAGCTCCCTGTGCAGTTCGCCCCGGTGTTCACCTGCACGACCACGTAGCCCTGGCCGTAGGTGACATTGGGTTGCCGGGTGTACGTCGCCGCGCAGACGTAGCCATTCACGGTGATGGGGGCCGCCAGGGCCGTGCTGGCAAATCCGACCGACATCATCACCGCCGAAACAACGATGGACGCTCGCTTCATTGTGTTGTCCCCTTATGCCGTTGGCTGAGACCTCCGCGCCCGGGATGGGCGAGGGGCTCCGGAAAGCGTTTCTGCATTTCCGCTCGAAGTAACGTGCGGGACGGTATTTCCTCCTCACCTCTTTTTCGCGTTCGAGGGCCATGACCGCCGTGGGTGAGGACGAGTTGCTGGAGGCGCAAGGCCCAGCACACATCGGCCTGGATTGACATGACGGGTCAGCCTCAGCGGTGTTCTTGCTCGACGCCTCGTCAGTCTGGGCCTCAAGTCCGAGTGCTTCTCGGGAACAACCATCACAACCAGGTCGCGGGCTCTCACGCGAATGAGTCCCTTGCCACACCGGGCGTTCCGACGTGGTTCACCCATGCCCCTGAGTGTGGGCGGTCTCAAACGGTCGTCGCAACGCCGCGCTGCAAGCCCAGGTCAGCAAGCTCACCGGGTCCGTGGACGCGCGCCACCCGCAGTGCCTCACCCGCCACCGCCAGACGGCGCGGTAGCGGGCGGGCCCGCCCGGGACTCCGCGGGCTACGGCGTGGTGAACGCGGCGCTGAACGTGGACGCGCTGGAGCCGGGCAGCCGCTCCATGCTGATGGAGGGCGCACGCCAGGGCTCGAAGCCCGGCGAGCCATCCGCCGTCACACGCAGGAAGTACGTGGAGGCGGGCTCCAGCGCGTTGGGAGGCAGGCGCAGGTACGTCCTGTCGCCGGGCACGTAGAAGCGCTTCGCGGGCGGCGTGACGGAGCTGTCGGTGAGCTTGGTGAGCGTCACGCTGTAGGCCTGGGGCGTGCCCAGGACCGGCTGCCGCCAGCTCACCACCGGCTGGGTGGTGCCCACCGACCGCGACACGTAGGCATCCAGGCCGTCGATGCGCACCTCCCGCGGTGGTGAGATCTTCGGCACGATGGGACCCGCGATGAAGTGCTCCAACCGGTCGACGACGGTGATGGAGCCAGTGGGGTAGTGCCCCCTGGCCCCCACGACGACCGGGGCCCCCGCGCGGAACGTATAGGTCGCGTACCCCAGCACGCCCCACGAGGCGGGATAGGGATTGCCGAAGGCCATCCGGCGCGTGATGACGCCGTTCTCACCGCGCGGCAGGGTCAGGTTGAGCAGCTCTCCCTGGTAGCCCACCCAGCCATCCTCCAGGCCGTGCGGCACGGGCAGCACCTGGAAGATGGGCAGGCTGAGCGTCGAGTCCGGGTTCACGTCCGCGCGCCAGCGGGTGAACTCGGACAGGCGCCACTCCATGGAGAACTCGCTCCGGGGCGTGGGCTGCAGGCTGCTCGTCAGCGACAGGGGCGTGGTGCCATCCGGCGTGAACGCGAAGGACGGCAGGTGCTGGCTGCTCGTCACCGTGGTGTAGGCCATGGGCGCGCCGCTCGGCAGGGTCCCGGACGGCACGGCATTGAGCTGGTTGACGTACACCCGGTCGCCCTTCGCCGGATCCAGGACGGGCAGCGGGTAGCCGGTGAAGCCTGTCAGGAAGGCGTCCGGGTCTTGATGGGACGTGGTGCCGGCCGAGGGCCACGCCGTGAAGTCGAGCGACGCGGCCAGGTCCACGTCGCCGCTGACCACCTGGAAGAGCGTGCCCGGCGAGCTGATGGACTCGTAGTCCTGCCAGGGATCCATCTGGGACAGGTCCGCCGCCACGGGCGTGTAGGTGACCGGCGAATAGACGGCATCCGGACGCCCCACGCGGTTGACGCCCAGGTCGAAGCGCCGCTCCCGGGTCAGGTAGTAGAGGTGGTTGGAGCGGACGAAGAACTCCCCGTCCGGGATGTTCTCGAAGCGCATACCGCCCGGCACGGGCGTGCCCGAGCGCCGGTCGAAGCCCACCCCGCTCGGGTCGGGCACGAGGAGCTCCAGGTCGCGGGTGGACAGGTCCTGGGGAACCACCGTCACGCCGGTGCTCGCATGGAAGCGGGAGTCGGCCGTCACCAGCACGGAGGTGTCGGGTACGCCCGCGTCCGGCTCCACCGACCCCGCGTCGGGTTCGCCACAGCCCGGCAGCAGGTCCCCGTCGCTGACCGTCGCGGTGCCTTCGCGGGGGTCGCTCCACACGACGTCCGGACCCTTCACCTCATCCGAGGGAAGCCCTGCTTCCGCGCAGCCCAGCCAGGCCGCGCAGGAGGGAACGAGCAACAACGACAGACGGCGCAATGACATGACGGTCCCGGGAGGCATGCAATGGATTGACGGCCGGGCCTCAGCCCAGACCCGGCCCCTCTATACGCAGTGGGCGTTTTTCCCTGGCTCATTGAATTTCCCGGGATTTTCCAGCAGCTCCCCGCGCGCTGACCGCGTCCGGATGGACCGCGCTGCGGTGGACGGTGAACGCGGAGAGGAGCCAATCTGGCGTGTGTCTGCTGGAGCTGTATGGCCTCTGCGCCGGCCCGGAGTGCGGCGCATGGGCCCCCGTCAGCGTCCCTCACGTCCCACGCTGCTCCCGCCCGCTACGCCCAAGAGGGCTCCTGTCCTTCCTATGCTCAGCTGATGTCCCCGTTGGCCGCTACGATGGCATTCGTCCGGGAGGAAGCCGTGGCCGGGGTGCCAGGCCGGGCCAGCACGCCGCCCCCCCGGCTCCGCCAACAGCCTCGATGCCCTGCCCCGTGCCCATACCGATGCCGGCCATGCCGTAGCCGTTGGGGGCGCCACCAGTGCCACGCACACCCAGGCCACTGGCCGGGCCGTCCGTGGCGGCCAGTCCGTCACCTGCGCCTGCGCCGGTGGCGATGACGCCCGCGCCGTTGGCGGCCCCGACTGTCGCCTGGATGGTGGCCCCGCGGTCCACTCCCTGAAGGTCACCTTCGGGCTGGCGGTGACGGTGCCTGAGAGCGTGGTGGAGCCGGTGACGGCGCGGGTGCTGCCCAGGGTGGTGGCCCCCGACACCGTGGCCGTGCCGGTGATGACGGTGCCCGCGTCCGCGCCCGTCTGCCAGCGATGCATTTGCGTCGCGTCGACGGCGACGGCCATGACGCCCGCGCTGGGCCAGCCAGTACAGCCCCGTGGCCAGCGCCACGTCGAAGGAGAGTCCCGGTGCGGCCAGCGTGCCGGAGTTGAGCTTCAGCGGGGCCAGCATGGCCCCGCTGCCCGAGCGGCTGAGGCTGTCCGTCAGCTCTGTGGAGATATCCCCCAGGGTGCTGTTGGCCCAGGTGCTGGAGATCGTGGTGCCGGGCACCACCGGGTTGCCTGTGGGCAGCGTGTACGTGCCGGAGGAGTTCCGCGACGCGTCCGCGGGCGGCATGAAGGTGAGGACGAGGCCGAGGGCGGCGCCCACGGCGGCCGCGAAGACGGGGAGCTTGCGCATACCCGGTAGCGTCTGGCCGGGTGTGGACTTCGTATACTTCGGAGAGTCGCTCACTCCCCGAGAGTCATGGCCCCCGTGGACAAGGTTCAGACTGGGGCCCGGACGGGGCGCGGAGGAGGCTCGCGCGCACCCAAAGGGTCAACGCGGGCGCGGGACAGAGTGCGGACGATGGGGGGCGCCCATGTCCCGAAAGGCAGACCCCCGCCCGCCGACAAGATTCAGGTAGAGCGCCACGGAAAGCTCGGCCCGCAACAAGTAAGCCTGCAATTTCAAGAACTTGCGAAGCCGAATAACAGACTGCCTGGGTTTACTTTCGCCATGTCTGGGGTATTGACATGTCCCCCTGAGTCGTTATACGCTACCGAGCACGAACGCCTACTTGTCGACACTCCGACGCTCGGATAGAGTTTTCCTGCGCCTAACCCAGGCCACAGGAGGCAGCACATGGCGTGTCCCCCTACCAGCATCGCGAAGGTGTTCGAGTTCGAGTCCCACCGGGTCCGCACCGTCATCGGCCCGGACGGCGAACCGTGGTTCGTCGCGAAGGACGTGGCGGAGGCGCTGGAGTACCGGATGGCCAGCGACCTGACGCGGATGCTCGCGGAAGATGAGCAGGGTACGCACGTCGTGCGTACCCTTGGAGGCGAGCAAGAGATGACGGCGGTGAGCGAGCCCGGCGTGTATCGCGCCATCTTCGCCGCCAAGCCCAAGAGCGAGGACAAGGCGGAGAAGGTCGAACGGTTCCGCCGATGGGTGACGCACGAGGTACTACCGGCCATCCGCAAGACGGGCTCCTACGCCTGGCGCGGCCCCACTGCTCTTGCGGAGGAGGAGCCGCTGCTCGGAATGGCGAAGAGGTTCCTCGACACCAGAGAGTCGTGGAGGCTGAAGGATGCGGCCCGACTCCTGCGCCTCCCGGAACGGAAATTCTTCGCCTGGCTCCCGCGCGACAAGGTCGTGTTCCGTGAGTTCAAGGGCGGACCGTGGGTGCCGTACGCGCCCTTCCGCGAGAAGGGGCTGCTCGTTTTTGTCCCGCGCGTCACGGCGCCGAGGTGCCCCCGCCAACAGCCCAGGGCGTACGGCCAGACGCGGGTGACAGCCGCAGGCTTCGAGTGGCTGTCTAGGCAATACGGCCACCTCGCAGCGCCGATTCGTGCACAGGGGGAGTTGTTCGGGTCGATGGTCGGCTTGGCTCGCCGTCCGACCCACCACTCCACCCTGCGCGCCTCCACGTGAGGCGCGTCTTCCGGCCGCCCGCTCCCCGCCAGGAGCGGACTCTCGGCGCGTCAGCTTCCCGTCAGTCCTCTTCGTCCTCGCCGAGCAGTTCGTCGTAGCCCAGCTTCTTCAGGATGCCACGAGAGAGCGTGACGGGGTCGGGCGTGGTTCCCAGGCACTGACGTCGCAGCTCACGCCTGAAGTCGCGCCTCGTTTCCTCCTTCAGGTGGATGGACACGAGCGTCTTGAGAATCACCTTCGTCTCGTCGGTCGTCAGCATGTCGATGGGCATGCGGCAAGCCTACGACCGGGCTCTCTGCCCGGCCATTTCCTATCACAGCCCCTGCCCCACGAGAGGCGCTGGACGATGCGGAGGTGCTAGTCCTCGCCCTCGGCCAGCTTCACGTAGAAGTTGAAGAGGCGCTCGGAGAGGCGCACGAGTTCCTCATCGGACATCGCGTTGAGCGTTGCCGCGATGGACCCCTCGCCGTTCTTGCCCGCGATGCGGTTCGCATCCCGATTAATGGCGTGCGCTTCCGGCCAGACGTCCGGCGGATAGTTCCGCTCCTCGTCCGCGAGGCCGAACTCCAGGACGGCGACACGAAGGCGTTCGCGAAGCGGTGCGTCCATCGTCGCAAGGAGTTCAACGGCATACCGCGTCTTCGAAAGACCATGAGCGTGCAAGGGATTGAAGGTCATGCACGCACTATAGCCCGCCCTACCGCCTCTTCTTCTCCCGGGCGGCGACGGATTCCGCCATAAGTGCCGCCACCAGCTCGTCGGCATGCATCGACGTGCCTTCGGCCAGCAGCGTCGCCACGTGCTTCTGCCCCCTCAAGCAGGGGCGGAGCCGGGGCTGGAGGAGGAGAGCCCCGCCTTTGCCGCGACGGTAGAGGAGCCGAGGAAGGAGTGAGCCTGGCCCGGTTCCGTGGACACCCGAGATGTGATGGAAGGAGCACGGGATGTCCGCGACTGACGAAAAGCAGAGGAAGCCCCGCAGGCCGCGCCGGGAGTTCACGGCGGAGTACAAGGCCGG